>URYB01000011.1 GCA_900552085.1 uncultured Lachnobacterium sp. | reverse complement strand
CGCACCCTTTGTCACAAACAACGCAATGGTCAGAATGGTTACCAAAAGTGCCGCATACAGCTTAAAGCGGAACGAATGCATATGTCCCTTATGATTTCCCTGTCCGAAATACTGTGCACCAAAAATACTTGCCGCAGACACCGCACCAAAAATCGCAAGATTGTACACAAAAATCAACTGATTGACAATGGCAACTCCCGACATCTGCTCCGTTCCCAACTGTCCGACCATAATATTATCCAGAAAACTCACAAGGTTCGTGATCGCATTCTGTAAGATCATCGGAACTGCAAGCAGCAGATATCTGCGATAAAAGCTGCGGTCGCCGATGTATTTCTTTTTCCATTTCTCTTTTAATTTCATAAATTAATCCCCTTAATTTTGTTTAACAATAAGATTTTATAAAAAATTTATATATATTTTAGTAGACATTTTTTTGAAAATGTTTATAATAAACATATAAATTACAGGCTCACTTGCTGAGGGAATCATATCGGCTGATCCGGGCACTCCCCTGTTAAAAAAATAACCGTGAACGATTTGCCGATAGCAAAGCTCTTTGGAGAAATCCAAGAGCTTTTGTTTTACAAAGGAGAACTAATACGCTTATGAATATCAAAGACATTCAAAAATGTGCTGACTTCTTCCTCGAAAATTATTTGAAGACATTTTATCTTGTAATCACATACAACAGCAAAAGTTTTATTCTTGTTGGTGAAAAAGGAAATTTTCCCCACCTTATGGGAATACCAAGACATACATACAGGTCTAATGGTTACAATAAACCACACTTTCTCTTCAATGACATTATCGGACGAACCCCTATCAATACAAAAATTATCCCGAATCATATATCCCCTACATCGAAAATGTATAAAAAAGTATTGAATTTCACTAATAGTACCGATATTTTCTGGAAAAACAGCGGACCATTAACAATCAATTACAATCCCCTTCTTAGCAACCCCAAATTACATTATGTTGATGTTCTTTTAACAGATATCAATACTGGATACATATTAGGTTGGGTGTCTAACAACAAAGTTGCTATAAATGCTAATATAAATTTAGAGAAATTTTGCATTTGCACATGGATTGACGAAAGCTCCGGCTCTCAGCAAAACAAAACCAAATATATGCCTAATCAAACGATCGAATTAATACGTTATATATTCGCATTCAATGAAAATGCTGAACTAATCAGGAAAAAAGAATATTTGTACAGTCAATTTCAAAAACAAACTATTCTAAAATCATGTGAACAAAATAATAACAATCTTTTATTAGATACAGCAAATGCTCCCCACTACATAAAAATAGCAAAAGATTATAATATACATTGTAAAATTAACAATATGCAATATTAAGCGCTGCATTCGGCTTTTTTATTCAACTCATCTCATAATAGTGTGCGTAAATGCCACCCTGCTTTAAAAGTTCCTCATGCGTTCCCCGCTCGGCGATTCCATTCTCCGCCACAACCAATATCTCATCCGCATTCCGAATCGTAGAAAGTCTGTGCGCAATGGTAATCGTCGTCCGGTCTTTTGCCAGCTCCTCAAGGCTCTTCTGAATATAGCGCTCGCTCTCGTTATCAAGCGCGCTGGTTGCCTCGTCCAATATAAGAACCGGCGGATTCTTCAGGAACACCCGTGCAATCGAAATACGCTGCTTCTGTCCACCGGACAAACGTGTACCACGCTCTCCCACGAAGGTATCATATCCCTCCGGAAGTTCCATAATGAAGTCATGAATGTTCGCTTTGCGTGCGGCATCAACGATTTCCTCCATCGTCGCATCCGGTCTGCCGTATGCAATATTGTCCTTTATGCTGCCACAGAACAGATACACATCCTGCTGTACAAGGCCAATCTGGTTTCTCAGACTTTCAAGCGTCAGCTTTCTGACATCAATTCCATCAATCGTAACCCTGCCACCTGTCACATCATAAAAGCGTGGCAACAGCGAACAGATCGTCGTCTTTCCGCTTCCCGACGGACCGACCAGCGCAATCGATTTTCCTGCCGGTATCTCAAAAGAAACATGTTCCAAAACCGGCGTATCATCATCGCTGTAATGGAAAGAAACATTCTCATAGCAGACATTGCCTTTTACATTAGACAAGGTCCGCGCATCTGCTGCATCCTCAATTTCCGGCTCCGTCTCGACCACATCCAGGAAACGACGAAAACCGGACAGGCCTTTCTGCATCATCTCCGTAAGCTCCACCAAAATCTGGATCGGGCTGATGAAAATGCCGATATACAGTGCATACATTGCCAGATCACCGACCGCCATCTTTCCATGCGCGATCAGCCATCCGCCAAACACCAGTGTCGTGAGATACATCATTCCCTGAAAGAACAGATTTCCACTCATAAAACTTCCCATGCAACGATAGTTCGCATCCTTGGAAACAAGAAATCCCTCATTGCTTTTTTCAAATTTTTCCTGCTCGATACGTTCGTTCGCAAAAGACTGCACCACACGAATACCGGACAATGTATCCTGCAGACTGGAATTGATATCTCCGATTTTTCTGCGGTTGTCCATGAATGTCTCCTGCATTTTGCGATTCTGTCCATAGGAAAAAATCAACATAACAACTACAAGCACCAGCATGGGAATCGCCAGTCTCCAGTTGATCACAAACAAAAACAGGAACGATCCCACGATCTTGATCAGAGAAATAAAAAGATTCTCCGGGCCATGATGCGCCAATTCGGAAATATCAAACAGATCCGATACCAGCTTACTCATCATCTGTCCGGAATTGTGCTGATCGTAATAAGAAAACGAAAGCTTTTCGTAATGGTCAAACAGCTCCTTGCGCATATCGCGTTCCATGCGCGCACCCATCATATGCCCCGCATATGTCACATAATACTTGCAAAGTGTCTGCAGAACATATGCCGCAAAAAGCACCGCTGCAATCGGTCCTAACGCAGACAGAATCTGCTTTGACTCTCCCGCGAACAGCGTCTTCGTCAGTGAACGCAAGATCTGTGGATACGCCAGATCCACAAGACTGATGATCGTCGCACATAATAAGTCTATAAAAAAGACCGCTTTGTACGGCCCGTAATATCTGATAAATTTCTTTAATGTATGCATTCTGCACTCCTTTGTCTATCTACTCCTCTTCGTCGTTTTGTGACGAATCCTCAAATCCCTGTATCATAAATTGGTTCCACTTCGCATTCGTATTCTCAAGCTCATGCTTTTGCATGATCCGGTTCCGGTCACTTAAAATCGCCAGCATCTCATCGGCAATCTCCTCCATCGGAAGCTTCCGGTAATGGGAAAGATAACCGAGCATGCGCTGCGCAGTCCAGTCCGTGTTCAGATTCAGGGAAACCTGCTCGCAAAATTCCCTGGGGTAACCACGGTCGAGCAGTTTGTTGTATAATTCTATGCTTTTGGGTGTTCTGGGTTTCATATAGTCCTCCCGCTATGTAAAAATCAAGTTCTTCTGCCGGAATCAAACACTACAGTAATTCCACCAGAAACATCTCATACAGATCATCTTCCCCCTGCAACAGCGGAGAATTCTCCCCTCCACCATTCGTGGAACGCCGCATCGCCGCATAAGAATCCTCCCCTGCCGAAATAAGGTCCATTGCCGAAAATGTGCATCCGTTCTCCTGCGCAATGCGACAGAATGCAGTAACCGGATTGGAAACTGTTCTCGTGTCAAGTAAAGCCTGCGCCAGCGCCGGATTGGAACGGGCCTGCGCTTTCAAATTTTCCAGTTCATCATATATATTCATAGGAGTCTCCTTTCTGAAATCCTACTTCCGTGTAAATTCTTCAAATTGATCCATAATATTCATAAAATTGCTTGCACTCACACAATAATTCTTTTTTAATAGCTTGTCAGCATTTGTGTCAACAACAAAAACAAACTGGCTCCCCACTATTCGTCCTCCTCGCCTGTACCAAAAACTCCAATAAAGTCAATTGCATCCACATTAAATGGAGAGCCTTCTATCATACCGTTTCTGTATAATTTTGAAGGCGAATAGTTGCCATTTGTCTTCCATGGATAAATCTGATGATCTTCTGATAAAAAGTCAATTGACTTTTTATGCTGCTTCAAAACATCCATCGGTCCAACATTGTGTGTTGTAAAACAGAGCTGTCCTTCTCCATATTCCATCAGATATTCCAACAATGCACACAAATAAACATCATGAAGGTTCGAATCAAATTCATCAATAAATACAATTCCACCGCGAACCATTTCTCTTATATACACAAATAATTTAATCAGCTTCTTAATTCCGGTGCTTTCAAATTCTGCATGAATTTTGTAGGAATCATACACCATAACCAAATCACACATCCAAAAATCACCATTCTCTTTTTTATCAATTTCTATCCCCATCAGATCGGATTTAAAAATATGGAGAAATTCATATAATTTATTGATTGTATCAACAAATTTTTCGAATTTTGGTTTTGTGATCATATTTCGGCTACTGAATATTACACTTATGTTTTCATTCTGTAACTCAAAAATATTACCTATCAATGAATACAGTTTTGCATTCTGTGAATCAGCATCATCACAAGAAAGAATAGTATTTTGGATCATATATGGTTTATGATCGTCAGATTCATCTAGGTACACATGTAACTTATGCCCTAAGGCAAATAGCATACCAACAGCATTCATTATTACTTGCGCCACTTTGTCTTTCCTGTAAAGGAAATAATTATCGCTCCCTGCACATAACAATTTATCATAAATTAATGCAGACACAGATCCTGTGGACAACAAATTCATTGTCTTATTTCTAATTTCAGCCACAAATCCATTGTCTTCTTCCGAACCATAAATAAAGAGGATTTCTCCATCACAAACTTCATAAATTTTTTCCAAAGAACTGCTCTTTGATGTTGCTTTTTTTCCTTTCAAACATTCCTGTGCTATCGTAAATTTACCTGTTTTATTTTTTGATAAAGTGATTTCATACTGATAAAGAAGCAACTCTCCACCACTCTTTGCCATAAACTCTGCTTCCAGCGAAAGTTCTCCGACTTTTTTGTTAACAATTGCATCTAAATGGTTCTGTGTAATTGGATTATTCAAATACCCTGTATCAATAATAAGATTACGCAAAATCTCCACGGAAGTCACAATTCCAGACTTACCGGATCCATTCATACCATAAATTCCTTTAATGTTATATTCCTGTGTGTCCGGCTCCTTATTGATTGTCTTCTTATAAAAAGACAACGAAACCGTTTTATCCAAAGTCTTAATTCCTTTAACGGAATAATTTGTCAAATAAATATCCTTCATTCCGGCAGCCCTCCATCTTTGTTTCCAATATAGCACAAAAGGATAGAAAAATAAATACAAAATGTATTTTTCTATCCTTTGCAATCATAATTCCTTAAACTTCGCCTGCATCGTTGGATTATTTTTAGTAAGCTTCTTTACGCTGACTTCATCCACCTTATTGTTTGCAATTCTAAGCTGATTATCAGATCCCAGAAGTTCCTTCTTGACCTTCTGCAAATGGTCAATGGTCTTATCGATTTCATCAATGGCTTTGTCAAAATGAGTATGCGCAATATTATAGTTTCTACTAAAATCATTTTTAAACTGCATTAAGCTATCTTCAAAATTGGAGATATCAATATCCTGATTTCGGATCACTTCCAGCTCCTGCTTATAGGCCAGCGCGTTCATGGCAGCATTCCGAAGCAACGTAATCATCGGAATAAAACATTGTGGACGCACAACATACATTTTATCATATTTATAAGAAACATCTACGATTCCGCCGTTGTATAGCTCACTGTCTGCTTCGAGCAGCGATACCAGGACTGCATACTCGCACTTTTTCTCTCTCCGGTCTTTGTCCAGTTCCTTGAAAAAATCCTCATTTTTATGCTTCGTCGCAGTCTCATCCATCTCATTTTTCATTTCAAACATGATGGAAATAATTTCTACGCCATTTTCATCACATTCGCGGTAAATATAATCACCCTTGCTGCCGCTCCTTGCATCATTATCCTTCTCAAAATAAGCGTTTCTGAATGCAGTGGCTCTCAGCTGATTAAACTGGATCTCGCAATGCTGCTCTAATGTTTCCCCGACCATCTTGGTTGACATACGTGTCTTCAGATCCTTATAATATGCAATTTCATCATCCTTTTGCGTCAGAAGAAACTGTGCCCGATTCTTCTCCTGCGTGAGCTTTCCCTCAAGATCGCGCTTTTCATCTTCCACCTTTTTTACAGCTTCCATTACCGCAATCTTCTTTTTATCTTCACTGCTGTTTAGATCATTTTGTAAAGAAGTAACTTTCGCTTCCTCTTTTTTCAATCGCTCCTGCAATTTCTTAATCTCTTTTTCGTATGCCTCGCGATCTTTTGTCTTAATCTCATTCTCTTTTGCTTCAAGCTCAAGTTCATGTTTCTCACGCATGTGCTCTTCCATTTCGGCCACTCGTGACTTCAAATCCTTCTGAAATTCTTTATCTCTGATCTGCTGAATGATAGAACTAACCTCTGTATCATCCACGGTAAATGCCTGTCCACAATGCGGACATTTTAATTCTGCCATGTACTGTCCTCCCTGGTGCGCTCATTTAAAGTGATCTTTGTCTACCGGTCCGCAACAATCCGGAATACCTGTTCCGCCGTAAAACGCATGTTTTCATATGCAGTCTCTTCACGCATGGCATCTTCCAGCGAAAGCACGCCCGGAAGAATGGAAAATACACCATCCACCAGCGGCCTGTCCTTCTGCAAAGTATGCGCACCTTCCGGCTCGACGCTGCCTGCCAGCACGAATACTTTGCAGCCATGCGCCTTTGCACGGCGTGCGATACCGACAGGGGCTTTTCCCATCGCGGTCTGTCCGTCAAAACGTCCCTCTCCAGTTACAACAATATCGGCATCCTGCAACTGTTCCTCCGGCAATACCGCATCCAATACAATATCCACGCCCGGCCGCAAACAGCCCTGCAGATACGCAGCAAACGCAAATCCAAGTCCTCCTGCCGCCCCGGCACCCGGCTGGTCACGAAAATCTTTGCCAAGTGCTTCCGCAGAAATATCTGCCAAATGTGAAAGTGCGGCATCCAGCTTTAAAACCATACCGGAATCTGCACCTTTTTGCGGAGCAAAAATAAAACTTGCCCCCTGCGGTCCACACAGTGGGTTGGTCACGTCACAGGCAATTGCAAAGTGACTTTCGGCAAGACGCGGATCAAGTTCTGAACAGTCAATCGATGCAAGTTCCGACAGTTCACAGGCTCCCGGTGCGATATCCGTTCCATCCGCTTTGCGGAAATGACAGCCCAGCGCATGCAGCATACCTGTGCCTCCATCGTTGGTCGCACTGCCGCCAATTCCAATGATAAAATTCCGGCACCCCTGATCCAGCGCATGACGAATGAGTTCCCCCACACCGTAGGTTGTCGTTTTCATTGGATTGCGCGCCTCTGTCGGAACAAGAGGAAGCCCAGCGGCCTCTGCCATCTCGATCACAGCTGTCTGATCCGGCAGAATTCCATAGGTCGCCTCCACCGGCTGACCGAGCGGACCGGTAACCGGAATCGTCACATATTTTCCCTTAAGACCGGATACCAGAGCAGCCACGGTTCCTTCTCCACCGTCTGCCACCGGCTTGACGGATACAGTTGCGTCCGGCAGCGCACGGAGAATTCCCTGCTCTGCGGCGGAGCCTGCCTGAAGGGAGGTAAGGCTGCCTTTAAAAGAATCAATTGCTACAATAATATTCATAAGAACTCCTTTGGGGTTGTTATCTTTTCTTTATAATTAACAATTCCTAAGTTGTCAAATACATAATCGGATTTGCATTTCCTTTAACAAATAAATCCGAAACTATAGCTCCAATATACTTTTCTCTTATTTCTGGAGGTGCAACAACTCCAACAAACTCTTTTCGTTTGTCCTCAATGTCCTTTTTCAAAATCTCCTCACTAATGTTTCTGGTATT
This sequence comes from uncultured Lachnobacterium sp., assembly GCA_900552085.1. Classification (GTDB taxonomy): domain Bacteria; phylum Bacillota; class Clostridia; order Lachnospirales; family Lachnospiraceae; genus Roseburia. The sequence goes on along the minus strand of URYB01000011.1, from coordinate 11,335 downwards.
CATAGTAGAATAGGCTGGAAGCCACGCTGTAATCTTATAAACTTCCATTACCATACCCTCATATACTGCAAACGCATATTGTAATTTTTCAGCTCGTTCTTGATTAATTACCCACGACGAACGAGTAGCATCATAAAGTTCAATATCAGACATTCCGTAATGATATAGTTGATTAATTCTTATTAGCAACACATATTCATCAATATCTTCTCTATGTAATATTCTCTTTGAAAAACGTGCATTTAATTCATCCACATCAATTCGTCCATAAGTTCCGGAATGATGACCTCTATGAATATTCGTAAGATTATCAATTCCAATTAAATCAATCGCAGCCGCCTCGACTTTAAAAGCAGTCTCCTCATCGACACCATACACCAATATTTCAATTACAGGTTCTTTGCCTTCTGCCTTTAACTCTTGTAACTTTTTTATTTTTTCACTTTCGCCAGTTTGAAACAAATGATTAAAACATCTATTACCTTTCCCCTTCCCAATGTAAAAAGGAATTTTCGTCTCCGGATCTGAATATATGTATACATAATATTGCAATTCATCAATTGCATTTTTTACAAACTCTGTCGATCTGCTCATATATCTCTCCTCATGATATTTCAAAAATTCTAAGCATCATTCTTCTCCTGATACCTTCTTTGATAATAATCCATCGCACGATACTCGATTGCATCTCTCATATGCTCCGCAAACATCGGATCACCAACTACCTCTCGCAGATTCTCACTTAACGCCAGTGCCGCACCATCTTTCTCCACAAAGAATCCATTTCCTGATTTCAACAGAAAATGCACCGGCATCTGCATAATTTTCTTCACATGTTCCTTGTCTAAAATTGCAAGGTAATCTTGATATGTAATCCCTTTATCCAAGTCCTTCCAATTCGTGCTTGTGTTGAAAAACTCCTTCCAGCTATCCAGAATTGCCCCGATTACGTTGGTGATTAAAGTCAAAAAGGGAAACTCAGTTTTTAAAGGTATAAGGCTGATGGCATATCGGGCCATTGCACCTACGGCGCCACCCAATGCTACAAATAAAAAATTCATGGTGGTTATCTCCTATATGTAAAATACGCGATTCTCTTTTCTCGGAATCACGTCAGGATAATCTCCATCGACATATCCAAGAGCACAATGTCCGATTCCCTCATACTCATCCTCAATACCGAGTGATTTGAGAAGCTTCTTGCCCCAGTCAGACTCAAACTCTTCCTTCGCGCGGTGAATCCAGCAGCTTCCAATACCAAGATCATGTGATGCAAGCATCAGGTTTCCCATCACAAGACTGCCATCATAGACATGTGTAGGCCAGTCCTTCTTTCCAAGAACGATAAGAATAACCGGAGCACCATAAAATGGATCAGTATTACTTCCCATTATGTCGGCATTTTTCTTAGCGATTTCATCCCTTATTTCCTTATTTGTCACCTGAATAATAATGGTATTCTGTGCACCTCTGCCGTTTGCCGCAAAGGTTCCGGCTTCAATTATCCGGTCAAGGATGTCCTGCGGAATCATGTCCGGTTTGAATTTGCGAATACTTCTTCTGGTTTTCATTTCTTCTAATACTTTGCTCATGATTTTGATCCTCCATGTAATTCAAAAATTTATAATCTCTCTGGCATCATAAAAAGCCGAACCGTCAGCGCCTATTGCAGCCTTTTGATTAATTTCAGTAGATATAATTGCATAATACATATTTGTTCCCCCGTTTTAAGTATTATGCAGTAATTAAGCATAATTTGCAAGTATGCATAAATACTGCATATGTTATTATTAAGCATCCATATAGTATAATTGTCAAATCTCATACTGCTGTTTTAGATTCTTCACCAATTCCAGGTTTAAGAAATAATTTAGCTATTCACAATTGATGAAATAATAGGCTTGCCCTCTCTGTCTAGTAAAGGTATCAGCCCTCTCTATCCTTCACACATTCATTATTTATCAGTTTTTGTATACCATCCATTTTTAAAATTAGTTTCCTTACTCGATGCATATTTCCCTGATATTCCAAATTGAGTGATTGCTGAATTTACAGTATCACGAATATCTGTCTTTTCCCCAATTATCCATAAACGACCTCCATCCCGCCTATTGTCTATCACCTCAAAACCACAATTTTTAAAGAAATCTCTAACTGCACTATTTTCACCATTATTATTTTTTTCAGAAATGTGTTTTCCATGAACTTGTCGATTACTTGTATTGGAAACAACATTTTCCTTTATTTTATTCGTCTTGGCTTTCTTTGTCTTACCTTCAATTCCAGTCACATCTATAACATCTGAATATACAAAAAGTTCATCTAACGCCCTAGTATAAGCAATATATTTCTCATTTCTGCTCATTCTTCCGGACAATACAATTACTGTACTAAACTCCAATCCTTTCGCATCATCAATATTAATAATATTCCATCTAGTACGATGAAGACTGAACTCGTCAATTGTCATATCATGGAATTTATTTTCGTATGCTCCAAAACGATTCAATAAATATCTTGCTTCTTTATCATCTCCAACTAATATTGCAGCTAATCCCACTCTCTGCGTATCAACAAGCTGTGATATCATTTCATTGTAAAATTCTTCATCAGACAATATTTCATGAACACCTTTTCCCGGTGTATTAATTGCTGACATATTCATACCGAATTGCTTATTACAAAAATCTGTAATTTGTGAAGCATTACGATAGTTTTCCTGCATTTCATACATATCAGAAGTTAGAATATCAGCATATTCTGACCAGCTATCAATTCCCTTAGTGCCCTCTATATGTTGATACACATCTCCGAACATATTAAATACAGTTTTTCCATCATTAACATTATACAGTAATCTTATTTCCTCTGGCGCAATTCCCTGAGCTTCATCAATTGATAGAAATGACTCAAAGCCATTATTCGGACGTCCTTGAAATTGGTATAAAATCTGCAAGTACAAATATGGTGAACAACTAAGTGCTCGAATTTTTCCATTGTCGCTCTCCTTTATGCCAATTTTATTCATAATGAAAGCATACGCATTTTTTACAATACCTTCATTCATTTGAATCAATAAATCACATTTATTTTTTATCTGAGTAAAATAACTATATTCTAAATACTTTTTATTTTCATTTTGTAGTATATTGACGCAGCTTTGAGCCTTACCTAAAAGTTCAGCAATGGATTCCTGATAATCTGAATACTTATCTTCTACTTTAGATAAATCCCATGATATCATAAAGTATGCTCCAATGATTTTTCCGATATTATTTATAGCTTCATTTATTGTGTCATCGTCATTTTGTGCAAACTCTTTTTTCACATCTTTAAAAATAATCAGTGCTTCTTGCAGTTTTTCACCAATATCCATTAAATTTTTAAAATAGCCCTCATCTTCATACACACTATCTAGTGTAGATTTTAAAATTTCTATTTTATCATTTGACTCAACGATTTTTATTTTTCTATTCTCAATTGCTTGCACATTTACTACAGGATCTAAATGTTCCGTTTCCTTTTGAGCATCCACTACTATCTTTTTTTCTTTAGAAATAGCTTTATTAATATTTCTTATTGTATTATCTTTGCGATGTCTTAACGCTGTACCAAGCATATCCAGAGCATCCAAAGTATTTCTAATTTCTGCATAATACTGTGAAAGAATAACATTATTAGCGTTAATTATTTTCTGACAATTCAGTACTCTACTTCTTATCTGCAGTAAATATTTTTCCTCTGAATCCGGCAAATTTAATGGCACTGACAATGTCTGTGATGCTGGTTCAAGGAAAGACATATCCATTTTACAGTTCTTATCTAAAAAAGAATTAATGTCTTCTATGCACTTCTTTGAATAAATATACTTTTCTTTTTCAGAGGTAAGTTTTGTATGATAGCTTATCTTTCCATATTCGCCAGCCTTGTGTCCTGCATATTTTTGAATACAATAATCAAAATATTGTTCAATTGTACCCATCTTAATATCAGAGATTTCAAGCTGATGACGCATATTTTCTGCCATATCAATATACATTTGAGATGGTGTAATTATATACAAGTTACTTCTATTTAAACTTTTCGGATTATCATATAAAATAATCGGTAACCTATGTAACATAATCATAGATTTACCTGAACCGGCACATCCCTGTACAATCATATTTCTATTGTATGGTGCTTGAATAATTTCGCCCTGCTTCTTTTGAATAGAAAATACAATATTTTTAAACTCTGGTGTAGATCGCCTTTCCAATAATTCTTGAAGAAATTCATCTGAGATTATCTTTGCTGCTGCATTAGGATCATATTCATCTGGATTAAATTCCTGTATCATTTTCTCCAAGAAAGAATCACTGAAATATCCTGTTCCCTTTATCTGATTCATTAGCACATCATCAAACACACCCGGCACCAAATTCAACACACTCACAACTCTTGTAAATCTCAGTTTTACTTGATTTTTTACAATAAGTGTATAATCTGTATGATGTTCTATCCCATGTTTATCTTTTACTACACTTTCATATTCTATAGATGAATTATTCAATATATAATGTCTACATAAAGGCATTTTCCAAGATGTAACAAAATTTTCTGCATTATTACTACACGAATGAAGTCCAACCTTAATTTCATCTAATCCTTCTCCATCAACGTCTTTATAATGCAATAATAAACGTGTATGATATAGCTCATCTCTTGCTTGAAGAAAATTTTTTCTGTTTTCATGAGTATCCTTAAGCCCCTGTTGAGCCAGTACTTTTGCTAAATAAGAATCTGGATTAATGGATATATCTGTATTCCTCGCCTCTTCCACATAGCTCTGCATTCTTTGATCAAGATTTTTAATTACCTTATCCATTTTAGTAATTAAAATATCGAGTACTTGTTGTTCCTCTTTTTTTAATTCTTCAGCATGTTCATTTATGTTCAATCCTATTACCTCCCATTACATTTCCAAAAAAGCTTGCAACAAACGTGCTGAATATTTCCCCTCAAACCGCACACATGGAAAATATTCTGTATCCAAAATTTCTCCCTCTGAAATAAAATCAGCTGCATATAGAGGTTGTCCAAACCATATTATACTTTTATCTACAATCGTTACCGGTGTAGTAACATACTCAAATATCTTTTGGAATTTTTGCAAATCATTTGGTAAATCAATCTCTTCCGAATGTCTTATACAAATTTCCACATTTTTTTCATATTGCTCATTTAAGATTTTACTAAGCTGACTAATCCTACCATCTGAATCATCCATTATATCCGGCATGTCTATATGAATTATCTTTTTTGCAGCCTCAATATCCCTGATAAAAGTTTCCCAACTAGTCTCTCTATCCTCAAGGTATATGCTTGGTTTTTCATTCAATTCAGGCATTAACTCATCTAATATTTCAAAACCTTTTTTCTTCTTAGTTGATTGCCTCATCATATTTATAGCCTTAGTAAAAATAAGATTTTTAGATATTTTCTTCTTTAATAAATAATCAGCATTTGCTACTAATATAAATTTACCTTTTGCCCTTGTTACAGCTACATTAAATAACCTATTCGCAGTGTCATTTTTCAAAGATGTCAGCAATGTGCCGGGATATGGCATTCTATAACAGTCAACTGCGTCATATATTATTACAGGCTTCTCTGAACCCTGAAACTGATGCACCGTGGCACAAGATACTTTTTCCCACCTTTTATCTATTGCCTGTATATCTCGAAGCATTGCCACTATTAATCTGGATTGTGCACTATACGGAGTTACAATTCCCACTTCATAATTACCTATATATTTTTCAGCCAATCTCATACTCATCATCGCTGATAACAAATTTATTCTGGAATTGTCTTTTGTTTTAGTGCATACAGAATACATTCCACTCAAATCTATCAAAGTCATAGCCTCATTCGGGCATGGCGGAAGTGCAGCAATTTCGTTGCGACTTTCCATTATTTTATTAAATGTTTTTAACCTTCCCTGATACATATTTTTGCTTACAAAATCAGCTATTTCCTGATGCATTCTATATTGTAAGTCAAGCATGACAAGCCAGTCATGTCCTTCATTATTCTCCACAGCCGATGTAATTCCTGTATGCTCAAATATATCCTTAGTTAATCGATCATCAATTTTATTCTGTACAATTGCAGGTAACTGGCAAAAATCCCCTAAACATACGAAATAGTTTTTGGCAATTCCTGCTGCAAATATTACCTGTGGAACATATGCCATACTTGCCTCATCAAATATGACAACATCAAATTTTTGTGTGTATATTGCCTTGTCAACGGTGGCCTTAGATACTGTTGTTGCGACAAATGCTGACCTATGAATAAGTTCTTTCTCCTGCTCTGATAAATAATCTCTAATTTTATTAATTCTATTATTTATCTCAAGTCTTTCAGGTGATCTTCTTATTAATTTTTTCTTTTTTTCTAAAAGTTCTTGATATTCCTGCGCTAAACTGGGTTTTTTTTGTAATACAAACTGATACGAGGTTAAGCTTTTGCTATAGACCAATTCCTTTGTTCTAGGATATCCATATCGGATAACCATGCCATCTGGAAGATCCGCTTTTTTTGCAACACGAAGCAGTGCTCCGTCTACTGAAACATTACTGTATGAAAGCATAAGGACTCGTCTTCCTTTTAAAATATGTTCTATTGCTATATTAGAAAGAGTTTCTGTTTTTCCAGTTCCCGGAGGTCCCCAAATAAATGTGATTTTTTCAGTGGTAGCTCTATTAAAAGCATAATTTTGTCCACTTCTAATACTATTCCATTGTGAAATTTGCCTTCTTCCATTACATGCAACTTCATATGCAATAGAATCAGATCTCGGCTCCATCTCATCAAGCCTATCCATCAATGACTCTAATAATTGCCATTGTTCTGAAGTAAATTCTACACTCTCTACAAATTCTCCAATATACTCCATTGTCCTAATAAGTATTGTAAAATCTTCACATGATACTACATAAGCTGTTACAATATTATCTGGAAACCATAATTTTATAGCTGTTCCATCTGGATAATGCATTTCAGTATCTGTATCAAACGCATATAAATATTCACCATTTTTAGATGGTAATTTTTCTCCATCAATAATTCTATATTTCTTCCCACCAGTTACTTTCAAATACTCTATTTCACTATTAATAGCAAATCTACAATCTCTCTTAAACATCTCAAAAGATGCTCCAACTCCTTCAGTTTGTATCTGTTCTTGAAGCACCTCGTCTTCGAGTTCAAACATTTTGGCGAATGAAGATGGATACGCATACTTACTTATATCTCCATGGAAATCAATTGCAATATATCCATCTTTTATATATTCAATTGTCCCTATAGCATGAGTGTTAACATTAACAACACGCATGCCAATAAGCCTGCTCGTATCCATCTTCTCACCTCTTTACAATAATTCCTTCAACTTCATCATTTCCTCTTCTGACAAAGTTACACCTTTTCCCATTTTCTCATGTTCCGGTGCCCAGTCTCTGATATCATATTTAGGTTCTCCACCATTCCATGAAATCCTGTTCAGTTCCTTTGTCCAACCTTTGGCACTCTCTGAAAGTGTTCCAATATGTTCTACTATTTCATATTTAAAATCTGCCATAATATGCTTTCTCCTTCTCACTTATACATATCATAATATGCTTTCTTTAAGTCACTCGGTTCCTTTAGTTTATTTAATTCTGCCAATTCAATTGCAACTGTTTCCTTTAGTTCTTTTTTCTTTGAAAATGCGAAAAAACTGGTATTTTCTAATTCTCGCTTTAATCCTTCTACCTTTTCTCGCTGTTTATCAAATTCAGCATTATATTTTTTATAAGCCTGTTCATATGTATTCTTTCTTTTTATTGCCTCATCAATATAATTTTTAATAGCAATAATCAATAAATCTGCATAATATTTCTTTATATTATCATATGAACTTGAATCAGCATCTTTGATATTGGCTTTTTCAAACGGATTAACTCCCGCACTATATAACTTTTTGATTTTTTGATCATCTACCTTATGACTGAACCAATTACCGACTTTATCGCTAATATCTTCCTCAGTTACAGCAACAATCCTATCCATATCTTTAGATATATTCTCTCTTATCCATGAATCTAACTGACGATTGTTTCCACATATCTTTTTTATGTTTTCAAAAGGCTTTATCAAGGAATCCGCATATTTTGAAAAATATTTTTTTATTACAGTTTTTTCGTCAATGTCCGTATAATCAGTCAGTACAGCCACATACTCATCCATTTTTTCAAAAGAAGCTGATGAGCCATCTAGCTGAGATTCCACCATACTTTGCAATGTTTCAACTGGAAATATCTGTTTTGCATCCATAAATGTATTTACATCAAAAAATCCCATTTCCAATGTTTTTTCATAGACATCAATATTAAATGGACATGCTTCATAGGCTTGTATAAGCAATTTTCTCTTATCCGAAACCCTTGACATATTTTCAAGTATTGCATTGGATCTGTTTTCACTATATCCTTCAATATTATCTACATTGAATTCTCCATGTAGTGTTAACTCAAGAAGGTAATTCTGCATTAACTCATTATTAAATGTTTCGATAATTTCTACAAATCCCATTCCAAAGTCATTTATAAGTATATTGGTACATATTTGATTCAAAGCATCTTTGCATGCTGCTTGTATTTTTTGAACTGCCTTTTCATATTGCTGATCTGCTTTTTTTGCCTGAGAAAGCATAATATGTTTCTCTACAGCAGAATATACCATAAGTGACGCAAAACTGTTTGTAAAAACGCGAATTCCTGAACCAGTAATTGTGTTAGCTGCTGACCTATATGCATAATTCTCCCCTGCATTTTTTTCATCAACTAATTTTTGAATCTCATTGGTTGCCTTTATAATAACTTTATTTCCAAGATCCTGTACTGCCTTAAATCCTGACAATTTTTCTGCAAAATCTGTTACACTTACATCATAGATATCTCTACTAATCAAATCGTCCACTATATCCTGGCATGCTTCTAACATTACCGAATGATAATTCTTTATTTCATCATTGAAATTCTCAAAAAATTTCGGTGCATCAGCATTTGAATATCTTACTATCATATCAGAAGACTCTTTTATGAGTTTAATAAGTTCTTTTCCAACAAACTCTCTACTCTTGATAAAAACAACTGCATCTTCCGGTACTTTGTAAGTCTTATCCAAAAATCTGACATCAAAATAATGTGCAGGCTCATGAGGAATACCATCATTTACTGATATTCCACTATATTCATTGTCCATTGGATATGATATTATCTTGATGACTTCCGGATTAATTGGTTCTACTTCCAATGGCTCATTTCCTATATAACTGTTTTGATAGTATTTCTTCAATTCAATTATATAATCTTTCAATTTGTCCAGTTCTTTTTGATTTATTACCCTATCTGCGCCCTCAAGTCCAACTCCTAATGCTTGATATATACTTAAAAACAGGCTTCCGGTAGACTTATGTACACCTTGTCTAAACAACTGATCATCAAATTCAATAAACATATCAAATATCTGAGGAACTCTAGAACTTGATAAATCTATATTCAAATCAGATAGCATATGATTCCAGTACTCCGGTGGCATATCAATTTGTGTATACTGCTGAATAAATTGAATTTCATCATTATTTGGCTTTCCATCATCACATAGATACATTAAAAATGACAATAAATCCAAATTCAACAATGACATGACTGTATTATCATCCATTTGCGTTCTTTTCATTACCATTTTTCCTAAGCCATAGAAAGAATCTGCCATGACTTTTACATTGCGATAATATTCATCAATTTTTTCCTGATCCATACCGACTTACCTCGCTTTCATATACTATTGTCAGCTTTGCTATTGTTGAATAACCTTTTTTTCTATTGTTGGCATAATGTTGAGCAGACTCTGATAACTATCAACATCATGGTAAACCACATTGTCTGTAGAAATCTCATTAAACAGCCTTCTTGCGCACATAATTTTAGCTTTTTCAATTGGTCTAAGTTGCAAAGATTCCATGGTACCCTTCGTCTCAGCCACAAAGAATATATGCTTAACCGTTCCCTCATTAAACGCTATTGCCCAGTCAGGACTATAATTTCCGACAGGTGTTGGAATTGAGAATCCCTTTGGAAGCTTTGCGTATACACATACTTCTGCTGCTCCATCCAAATCCTCTGCAAATTTACGTTCTACGCTCTTATCAGCATTTCCATCAGTAAATACATATGGCTGTATATGTTTCTCTGCTTTGAAGGCTTTATCTATTGTTGTATGCTTCTCAGCTGTAAATATCTCACTATCATACTTACCTTCAAGCTGGTCATAAGAAATATAATCAACTATCATAGTTGCCTTCTGTTCTTTAATCAGCCTTGTAACCTTAGAAATGAACTCTTCCGGATTATTTTTATACATGTCAAATTTATCCTTACGGATTCCTTTAAGGATAGCTGCTACCGTTCTTCGTGTAAGTACTGTTGCCTCTGCCACCTTGCCGATCAGATCATATTTTATCTGGCTGGTTTCAAAATGCTTAAGTGCTGTTGTATCAGACTTTGCACCTTTGAATGAGTCCCCGGATTTAATTGCATCAGCCGATAATGTATCTTTCTGTTCTGAGATAGACGTTGTATATTGCAGCATTGACACATATAACTCTGCATCTATTGCATCTATCGCTTTCTTTATAAGCTCATTACTATCAAATGAAACTGTATAAGCATATTTATGATTGATGTATCCCCATAAAGTCTGAAATTCTTTCTTGTAGAAATTATCATTCAAATCGTTGCTCGGTACTTTTGTTTCATTACCATTATCAATCATTTCATCAAGTATCTTGTCATTAAATACACTCTGAATCAGTTTGTGAATACCTTCAGCATATGCAACTAAATGATCAGGAAGTGGAGCCAAATGATTGTTTTCCAGATCCATATGATATTGTTCGGTGATGTTATCATTACCATCCATTGTCACATAATCATTTTTAATCAGATACTGATAAACCATTGTAGCCTGCTGTTTATTAAGCTTTTCTGCATTTCCATTGACCATTACAGTTTTACCTGTAAAATAGTCAACAGTTGCCTTTCTAGGTCGGTCATACAAATCTGTCTTTATCTGTTTCTGAAGATCCGTCACAAAATCCTTATAGCTTTCACTTGCAATGACAGTAAGTTTATTAATCTTATGTACCAATGACTTTCCGACACTCTGTTCATCCATACGGAAACCATCTTGATTTACACAAAGCCTTAATCCTCTACCAACTTCCTGTCGTTTTCCAGTTGTACTG
>URYB01000010.1 GCA_900552085.1 uncultured Lachnobacterium sp. | reverse complement strand
CGGCATACGAGATTTTCACGTGACTGGAGTTCAGACGTGTGCTCTTCCGATCTTCCAATCCGCGTGTGCTTGGTGCAGATCCACTCGTCGAGTATGAAGCGGCAGAAGACGGAAAAGCTGAAAGAGCAGGAGGAATCGGAGAAGAGGATCTGGTATATCTTGTCCTTCCGTATATCCACAGTGCCAGAGAGGGCGTAATGCGTCTGGGATCGTTGTTGGAGCAGTATGGAACCTATGAGATGAACGGAATTGCATTTCAGGATCAGAATGAAATCTGGTGGCTGGAAACGATTGGTGGACATCACTGGATTGCAAAAAAAGTGCCCGATGATGTATATGTAGTAATGCCAAATCAGCTCGGGCTGGATACATTTGACATAAATGATGCGCTCACTTTTCAGGAAAATCATTTGTGTTCCAAAGATCTGCGGGAGTTTATTGAAAAGAACCATCTGGATCTTTCTTTGGATAAGGCGGATGGTATGATCAATCCGCGGGATGTATTTGGCAGCCACGACGATGCGGATCATGTATACAATACACCGAGGGCATGGTTTATGGAGCGTTATTTGAATCCGCATACCTACAACTGGGATGGCGCGGATGCAGATTTTACACCGGTATCCGATGATATTCCATGGTGTCTTGTACCGGAGAAAAAGATTACAGTCGAAGATGTAAAGTATGTGCTTTCCTCGCATTTTCAGGGAACGCCATACGATCCATATGGGGCATATGGAGATACTTCCATGCGCGGCGCCTACCGTTCCATCGGCGTCAACCGCAATGATTTTATGGCATTGATCCAGATGCGCCCGGAGATGGCAGAGGACGCAAATATTCTCGAGTGGGTAGCATTTGCCTCAAATGCATTTAACGTGCTGATTCCATTTTATGCGGAAGTGGATACGACACCGGAATATCTCTCCAACACTACGCAGGAGGTTTCCACAGACAATTTCTACTGGATGAGCCGCATGATCGCCGCCATGGCAGATGCGTCCTATAAAAAATCGGTGTTCCATATTGAACGCTATCAGGAGAAAGTATTGTCCAAAGGGCATGAGATCATCCATCGCTATGATGCATTGCTTGCGCAGGAATTTGATGCGAAAAAGCGCATGGAATTAAAGCAGAAAGCTAACAATGCGGTGGCAGATATGGTCAAAAAAGAAGCTGCGGATACACTGGATAAAGTGCTTTTTGAACTGAGCAGTCAGATGAAAAATGCATATGCCAGATCAGACGCATAAAACCTCTGTTCATTTGAAAAAAGAAATGTTAGAATAAAGATAACTTTAGATAACAAGCTACGAATAAAATGTATTCGAAAAGGTAAAAAATGAGTGAACAGTTGGATAAAAATACAAATCAAACCGATGAAAGACTGACAAAAGAAAGTCTGCAGTTACAGAAAGTTCTGTGGATTCGTGAGGAAGTAAACAAAAAGCGCGCACAGGAAGACCAGTTGCTTGACCAGATTTTCCGCGAGCAGCAGCTGCTTCAGGAAATGGATGACGACATGGATGTCAACATGGAGCATGCCAAAGAAGGCCGTAAGTACCGTGCGGACATCCGGGAGCGTGTAGAAGACCGGGTTTACGAGATGCATGATCTGAGTGCAGATAAGAGGGAAGGCATGCGGGAATATAAGCAGGCATACCGCAGAGGTTATGCGCTTGCAATGTTTTTTCTTTCTCTTGCATTGTGTGTGTTTGCGGGCTATCTTCACGGAATTACATCAAAGATCTGTCTGGTGCTCCTGATGTTTACGGGTACACAGGCGGCACTTTTAGTTCATGAAAAAGAATGTTTTGCATTCTGGAGAGTGCTTTGTACGTTCCTTGGAAGCATTATTTTTCCTGGAATGCTGGTGCTTTTTATCGGATATGAATTGCATCTTGATTATTATAAATTTGCGCTTCCATATAGTCTGGCGGGAGCATTTGTGGTGCTGGCAATCACGACAGCCGCATATTTTCTGTATGATCCATACCGTGCGGCAAGGCGCCGGATCAGCGATGCAAAGAGCATGATAAGAACGGTGGAAAAATCAGCAAGAAAACAGGTAAAGAAAAATCAGAAAATACTGGCAAAACAGGATGTCAAGCAGCAGCGTCTTTTGAAAAAGGAAGAAGAAAAAGCGCAGAAACTGCAACAAAAACAGGAGAATCGCGCACAGAAGCAGCAGCAAAAAGAAGAACTCCTGCTGGAGCAGAAAGAAAAAGCACAGGGGTGGTTTGACAAACTCCGGCAGAAAGTAAAGAAACCAAAGCAGGCAGAGGATGATGTGATTGTGGAAGAGAAGGAACAGGCAGAAAGTCCACAACCAAAAGTGCAGACAGAGGTCAATGCAGAAGGCAGCAGTACTGAGCCAGAAGCTGAGGCGGATAACTCTGAGGACGAGAAGTCAGAAACGGAAACATCAGATGAAGAAATAAACAATTCAGAAGAGACAGAATCATAAAAATCGTAATTTACATAATACGGAAAAGGTCGTTCCACAGTGGGAACGGCCTTTTTGCGTACAGGAATCTATTATTTGTTTTCTTCAATGATCTCTGCGGTATCTAAGATCAGCTGGGATGCTTTCATACGAAGCAGATCGGACTTCAGCTGAATGGCTGGAAGAACCTGCTTTACAACATCGATTGGCTGCTGATACTTCTGTGAAATGAGTTCGTACTGTTCGTTCATTTCATCCTCAGAAACGGTGATATGCTCGGCTTTGATGATTTCATCGAGAATCACTTCAAGCTTTGCCTGTTTGGAAGCATAAGGCTTTACTTCTTCGCGGAAAGCCTCGGTTGTTTTGCCCATCATCTGCAGATACTGTGTGAGCGGGATTCCCTGCTGTGCAAGCTGGGCTTCCATCTGCTGAAGCTGTGCATCAATGGCAGCTTCTACTGCTTCTGGAGGAAGCAGACAGGAGGAAGAAGAAAGAATCTGGTCGTAGAGCTGCTCTCTGGAAGCTTCGTCTTTCTTGGCCTGTACTTCATAATCTAAATATTCGCTGATGTGTTTCTTTAAATCATCTACGGTCTTTACTTCCGGAATAGCAAGGGATACAACGAATTCATCATTGAGTTCGGATGCTTTCTCGGAGTAGATCTCGTGCAATTTTACTTTGAATACAACTTCTTTTCCTGCAAGATCCGGTGCATGGTACTGCTCCGGGAAGGAAAGGTTGATGTCACGGTCCTCGCCAATCTCCATACCAACGATCTGTTCCTCAAATCCCGGAATGAAAGCACCGGAACCGATACCCAGAGGGTATTTTTCTGCTTTTCCGCCATCAAACGGAACGCCATCTTTGAATCCTTCGTAATCGATGACTGCAGTATCGCCCATGGCAACCGGGCCTTCTTTGTTCACGCGTGTCGGGTTGCCTGCCAAAAGGGTGCCAATCTGCGCATTAACGTCATCCTCTGTGTATGTGATGACTGGAATGGTTGCTTTCAGTCCCTTGTACTGTCCTAATAAAATGTCCATGATTTATCCTCATTTCTTGTAATTTGTATGCTTTGATTCATTCGCAACATGGGTGTAGTATACATGAAAAAGCAGTATGCCGCAAGGCTTTCGTATTTTTTTGGACACATGTGGAATATGTTTTGCACGGACTCTGTAAACATGTTATAATCGGCATAGTTATATACATCAGATTTTGATTGTTTTGAGGGAAAAATGCGCAAGGGTAAAATTGCCTGGTCAGAAATATTTAAGAAAAATACATATTATGAGCAGAAAGATAAAATGCAGAATATATTTTCTATCCGTTGCATTATCATTATTTTTCTGTTGTATTCGTTTACGCTTTTTTTGAATCTTATCGGTGTATTTATTGTAGATACGCGGATCTTTGTTACCAGTTATGTTGAGATGATCGCGGTGCTTTTGATTTATCTGGCGTTACTTGTATATATTGGATTGGAAAAGCCGGTTACAAAGTATCTGAACATTACGGTCATTGCCGTTATGGTCACCGTTGCGGGAAGTGCACTTACATATCATACGGTCATTGTCGTTGTGATTCCGATTATTTTTTCAAGTATGTATGCAGATAAGAAACTTGCCAGTTACGCGTTTGTAATTACGATTCTGAGTATTATTATAAGCACATATGTCGGATACTATTATGGAATCTGTGATGCGAATATGGCGCTGCTTACAACGAAAACGCTCGCAGAAGTTTCCAAAGATGGTGTATTTCTTCTCAATGAAGTAAATAAAAATCCGCTGGTTACGCTGGCATTGTATTATGTAGTTCCAAGGTCGCTTCTGGCTACCTGCTTTTATGCGGTATGTACAATCGGAACAAGCTTTTGGAAGTTGTGGACAGCGATACATACAAAGATATGCAGGTCGCAATTATTTACTGGGATATCAACCGTCTCAAATATGTGAATGATACATTCGGTCATCTGTCGGGGGATTTCCTGATCGTGAAGATTGCGGAGTCGATCAAGCAGGTGTGTGGTGAGCCGGCAGAAGCATTCCGCTACGGTGGCGATGAATTTATTATGATTATAAAGGATGGCACTGCAGATCTTGCTGAAATAATTATTGCTAAGTGGAAAAAAGTGGTTGCAGAAATTGATGATACAAGTGAGTTCCCGATTTCTGCATCGGTCGGATATGCGGTAGGACAAGGCAAAGATATGCGGACCATTATTGGCAAAGCAGATAAGAAAATGTATGCCAATAAAGGTCAGCGTAGAGAATAAATTAATTTAAGATTTCTTTTTCGGAATGTGAATCTCCGGGATAGCAACCGTGTCATAGGTGACAGATGGCTGCTCTTCTTCCGGGGATTCTTTTTTTTCGGTTTCCGGTTTGTGTGTATGAATTTCCGGTACAGCTAAATTATCAATTTCCAAATCATACGTATGTTTTTCCCTGGCTTTTTTTTCTTTCTTTTCTTTAAAAAATTTGAACATAATCTAATCTCCCTAAAAAATTACAACAAGTTTATAAAGAATGTAATAGCAAGGCTGTTTAAGAAATCTGCGAACAGACTTCCAATCAGTGGAATCAGAAGGTAGGCTTTCACGGAAGGCGCATAGCGCTCACACAGAACCTGCATGTTTGCCATGGCATTCGGGGTTGCACCCATTCCGAATCCACAGGTGCCGGCTGCAAGTACAGCGGCATCATAATCGCTTCCCATCACGCGGAAAATGATAAAGTATGTGAAGATGAAAATCAGCAGAACCTGGGCACCGAGCAGTATAACAAGTGGAAGTGCCAGAGAGGCAAGCTGCCACAGTTTCAGTGTAATCATAGCGATTCCAAGGAAAAGCGAAAGGCAGATACCACCCAGATCGTTGATCTCACCCATATGAATGACAAATTTTCCGGAGTATTCACCGATATTTCGGATGAGAGCGGCAGCAATCATGGCACCGATGTAGATCGGGAAAGTCATGCCGGTCTTGGTGAGGAGCCAGGAAAAAATGGTTCCCAGACCGACCGCAATGATGAGCTGGAATACGGCAGCTGCATACATGTTGGTATGACGCTCGTGTTTTATCTCTTCTTCAACCAAAAGGCTGTCATCATCTGTGACGGCAGTCTCAAGAAGGTTTTTCTTCTCAATCAGTCTGCGTCCAATCGGACCACCAATCAGGCTTCCGGCGATAAGTCCGAATGTCGCTGCGGCGGTACAGATTGTTGTAGCACCCTGTACGTTGAAGTCTTCGAGAACCGGTCCGAATGCTCCGGCAGTACCGTGACCACCGACCATAGGGATGGAACCGGTACACATACCAATCAATGGATCAAGTCCGAGAACAGATGACATTCCGATTGCCAGGAAGTTCTGTGACAGGATCAGTACAATGACAAGGATAAGGAAAATAAATAAGGATTTTCCACCACTTTTTAATACTTTCAGATTTGCCTGAAATCCGACAGAGGTAAAGAAAAATACCATACAGACTTCCCGCAGCGTGTCATCAAAGGAAAATTCCGCTACGCCGGTAGAAAAGCAGACACAGGTAAAAATCGCAAAAAGCAGACCGCCCACGACTGGTGCAGGTACGCAGAATTTCTCCAGAAAATGTATTTTTTGTTTTAAAAATTGTCCGAGCATCAGAACGACGACCGCGATGGCAAGCGTCTGATACATATCTAAATGAATTTGCATAGTGTTCCCTTCTAAACATTATTCCGTTGATACCTGAATGTTCTGCTTGGCGTAATAAGCCGCAGCTCCCGGATGGAAAGGAATGGTTATGCCCTGTGTTGCAGAAGTTTCATTCATTTGTAAATCTACAGGAATGCTGTATTGAATATCCTGTGCGTGAGAAAACAGAAGTTCCGTTAATTGTTCGACTGTTTTTTCGGAAAGTTTGTCACTTGCCAGAAGTACCGCCTGTACACCAAGTGTTATTACATCTTCTGTCTGTCCGTTGTAGGTATCCGCAGGAATGGTGTATGTACTGTAACAATCGTTGAGCTGAAGCAGTTTGTCCAGACAGTCCTTATCGATCGAAAGCAGCCGGATATCGCACTGGCGGGATAATTCATCGATTACCGTTGTCTGCACACCGGCGGTACAAAACAATGCGTCAATGTCACCAGACTGCAGCTGCGAAGCCGCCTGCGCGTAATCCAGATTCACAGTGTGTACCAGTTCGGAAGAAAGTCCACTTGCTTTCAAAATCTGATTGGCATTCCGCTCGGTTCCGGAATCTTCCTCACCGATGGATATGTTTTTTCCCTGTAAGTCATCGAGTGACTGGATGGAAGAATCTGCACGGACAACAATCTGGCAGGCTTCTGTGTACAGACCTGCGATTGCTTTAAATCCCTGATATTCTTTTCCTTCAAAGATACCGGTTCCTTTGTAGGCATCCGCAGTTAAGTCCATCTGGGCAATTCCAAGTTCAATGTATCCGTCGGAAAGGAGCCGTAAGTTGGCCGCAGAACCGGCGGTCGTTTTCATTTCCATCTGACAGTCAATGTCTTCTGTTGAGACGAGCTGTGTGAACGCGCTTCCGAAGGAGTGATACATGCCACCTAACGCAGCTGTACCAAAACGGATTTTATTGGAAGTCATTCCGCATCCGCCCAGAAGAAGCGTTGACACACACAGCGTAAGACTGAGTAGTTTTTTCCACATAGAGTTTTCCTCCAAATCTAGTAATTATACGGTGATGAAACCTAAAGCTTCAGATACTGCAAAGATCAGGATCAGAGCAAGGCAGATTGGAGCAATCCACTTAAGCATTACAACATAGAATTTCTTCTCTTTGAAAGAGCCGTTGCTTTCCACTTCGTCGATGACCGTCTTTGGTTTTACAATAAATCCGACGAAGATGCAGGTAAGCATGGCAACGATCGGCATCAGAACACTGTTGCTGATGAAATCGAAGAAATCCAGAAGTCCCATACCGAGAATCTTGATAAAGCTTAAAGGTCCGAATCCTAAGGATACCAGTCCGCCGACAATCAATACATAGATTGTGATCGCGATGGTTGCTTTTTTACGTCCCCAGTGCAGCTTGTCGCAGACAATGGATACGTTTGTTTCCAATAAAGAAATAGAGGAAGTCAATGCTGCAAAAAGTACAAGAATGAAAAAGGCACCACCAATGAAT
Source organism: uncultured Lachnobacterium sp. (assembly GCA_900552085.1). GTDB lineage: Bacteria > Bacillota > Clostridia > Lachnospirales > Lachnospiraceae > Roseburia. Next base: position 11,747 of record URYB01000010.1, on the reverse strand, counting down.
CCACCGAGGTTCATACTGTCAAATACTTTCGGCAGTGTGATGAACATCAGGGAAGGTCCTTTGCTTAGTGCATCCTTGCTTCCACCGGAAAATACGAATACGGAAGGTACGATAAGAAGTCCGGCGAGGAATGCGATAAGTGTATCGAAAATTTCGATTTTACGTACAGAGTCACGCAGATCGTCGTCTTTTTTCATATAAGAACCGTAAGTAATCATGATACCCATAGCCAGTGACATGGAGTAAAAGAGCTGTCCCATGGCGGCAAGCACAGTCGTTGCAGAGAAGTGCTTGATGTCAGGGAAGAGATAATACTTCACGCCGGCGGCAGCACCCGGACGGGTGATGCAGTAAAGGCTGATGGCGATAATTAATACAATAAGTACCGGCATCAGGATCGTACTTGCTTTTTCGATACCTTTTTGTACACCGATGATAACAACGATGGAGGTCAGCAGTACGAAGATCGCAAACCAGATGATTGGTTCAACCGGTTCTGCAATGAAATTGGTAAAGAAATCATCTCCAGCGGCAGCCCCCACATGACCGCTGAGGAAAGAAACCATATATTTGATGACCCATCCGCCGATGACACAGTAATATGGTGTGATGATAAACGGAACGATACACGCCAGTACACCGACGAAACCGAAGCGGTTATCCAGTTTTTTGAAAGCACCGGCTGCGCTGAGTCCGGTTTTACGTCCGAGAGATACTTCTGTGATCATCAGCGTAAATCCGAAAGTGACTGCAAGCAACAGGTAGACGAGAATAAAAATTCCTCCACCGTATTTTGCAGCTAAGTACGGAAATCTCCATAGATTTCCAAGTCCCACAGCAGATCCGGCCGCCGCAAAGATAAAGCCTAATTTGCTGGAAAAGGTGTCACGTTTTTGACCCATAATTTTAATCCTCCTAAATTTTATCCATATGCTTGCTATTATGGCATTTTATGCGGAAAATTACAAGAAAAGTGAGAAAATCTTTTACTTATTTATATGGAAACTGTTTACAAAGTGCTTTTTTTCTTCTAATATCAAAAGCAGACGAAGGAAAAAGGAGATACAAAATAATATGAAAAGCAAAGCGAATGAACTTTCACCGGCAGCCTATGTCTTTGACGGGAAGCTGCCACTGAAGCAGGCTATTCCACTCGGCCTGCAGCATGTACTTGCGATGTTCGTGGGAAACCTGACACCGCTTTTGATCATTACCGGAGCCTGTGGCATCGGCAATAGTGGAGAATATGCAGGGATTCAGGTAGCGTTGCTGCAGAATGCAATGATCATCGCGGGAATTGTTACGCTGATTCAGCTGTTTGCAATTGGACCGATCGGTGGAAAGGTGCCGATCATCATGGGAACAAGTTCTGGATTTATCGGCGTGTTCAGTAGTGTCGCAAATATTATGGGAGGCGGTATTTTAGGATATGGAGCCATCATGGGAGCTTCAATTATCGGTGGTCTCATGGAGACGGTTCTGGGAGCTTTCTTAAAGCCGCTGCGCCGTTTCTTCCCATCTGTTGTCACCGGAACGGTGGTACTTTCCATCGGATTATCCCTGATCAGCGTGGGAATTAATTCTTTTGGTGGTGGTAATTCGGCATCGGATTTTGGTTCCGCAGAGAATCTGCTTCTTGCATGTCTGGTACTTGTGGTTATCCTGTTTTTCAAGCATTGGACCAAGGGAGTACTCAGTTCATCATCGATTCTGATCGGAATTATTGTCGGATACATTGCTGCAATCATTATGGGATGTGTCCTGCCAAATACCGGAGTGACAGCCGATGGTGGGGAATACACAAAGTCATGGGCGCTCAACTGGGACAAAGTGGCAGAAGCAAGCTGGTTTGCAGTTCCAAAAATTATGCCGGTCAAGCCGGTATTTGATGCGAGAGCAATCGTACCGGTTCTGATCATGTTCGTTGTGACCGCCGTGGAGACAATCGGTGATATTTCCGGCGTGATCGAAGGTGGAATGGATCGTGAAGCGACCGATAAGGAGTTATCCGGTGGTGTTATGTGTGATGGACTTGGATCAACGCTGGCAGCATTGTTTGGTGTTCTTCCGAATACATCTTTCAGTCAGAACGTAGGACTCGTTGCAATGACAAAGGTGGTAAACCGTATCGCATTAGCGTCCGGCGCTGTATTTTTGATTTTATGTGGACTGATTCCAAAGCTTGGAGCTTTGATTTCTATCATGCCACAGTCCGTACTTGGCGGAGCAGCAGTTATGATGTTCTCTTCCATTATTGTAAGTGGTATTCAGCTGATTACGAAGGAGCCTCTGACACCGAGAAGACTGACAATCGTATCGGTTGCGCTTGGTGTAGGATATGGAATGGGTGCGAACACTGCAGTACTGGCACAGATGCCAGAGACCATCCAGCTGGTATTCGGTGGTTCCGGTATCGTACCGGCTGCAATTGTTGCTATCATTTTGAATGTGATTCTGCCAAAAGACAAAGAAAACAAACAGTAGATCGCTATGGAAGCCGGGATAAGTCTTCCGGCGTATCAATATCGAAGAGTTCCAAAGGGTCCTCTGCGGGTACATATGTCACCTGCAGGGGATATTTTTTTGCAAGAAAACTGCCGCCTTTTTTCGGGGGAAGATTCTGCAATTCCTGAAAATACTGTTGTGGAAACAGAACCGGGGAACCGGGAATCGTTTCACCGGCAGCATTGGTATAAGATAAGCGGCAGATATGATCCGGTTGTCCGGAAAATGCAGTGCATAACCGTTTCATACTGGCCGGGCGGATGCACGGTTGGTCACACGGCAGAAAGAGGATGCCGTCGAGCAAAGCAGCATCCTCTTTGGCGTTCGTATTTGAAAGTAAGGTGGAAACGCCAAGGGCAACCACCTCGTTTCGGTCCGTCCTGTCGTGCAGGACAAAGGGAAGTGCCTGCTTTTGACAGAGATCTGCAATCTCTGGGTGCCGGGTGATCACGCAGATTTTGTAAAAAGGCACAGAAGCTGCGATGGCACAGGCGCAGGAAAAAAGCGTACGGCCTTTGTAAGGTGCGAGAAGTTTGTTGCTTCCGAAGCGTTTTCCCATGCCGGAAGCCATAAGAACACAGCCGATGCGTAAGTCTGATACCATAAGAGTCCCTTTCTGCATTACTGCTTCGGTTTGGCTTCTAAGAAGCCTTCCCCGTATACTTCGTTGGTTTCGGTTACCATGATAAATACATTCTTGTCCACTTCATGGGCAAGACGGCGCACCATATATGCCTGGGATTTGGAGCATGCACACAGAAGAACATCTTTGTTATCCTGCGTGTAGCTTCCTTTTGCCTTGATCTCGGTGGAACCGCGGTCAATCACATCGGAGATTCTTGCAGCGACTTCTTCGCCTTTTTCCGTAATAATGATCAGCAGTGTGCCTGAGCCCATGCCGTACATGATTTTGTCGATGACAAGCGAGGTCAGGATCGTGGCGGTCAGACCGTAAAGGACGGCATCGACAGTTCCGAAGGCCGGCCAGCCCAGAAAGATGATGACGAGATCAATCAGCATGGTAATCATGCCGATGGACAAATGTGGGCGCAACACTTTTACTGACATGGTAAGGAAGTCTGTACCACCGGAGGAAGAACCTCTCATATAAAACAGCGCCAGTGCGATTCCAAGGAAGATACCGGAAAAAAGCGCCGCCATGAAGCGGGAGCCGGTATATACCGGAAACATCGGGAAAATCACATCCAGAAAGAAGGTGCTGATGCAGATTGTTTTGAAGCTTTTCAAAAGAAATTCTTTGCCGACAATCTTATAACTCAGTAAGATCAGCGGCAGGTTCAATACCAGCGTGGTCAGACCGATTGGCAGATGCCACAGGTAGTTCATAATCAGCGCCAGACCGCTTATTCCGCCCGGTGCGAAATTTCCAATTTTGGCAAATGTATAGATGCTGATACTATAGAAAATAGAACCTATGATGTCATAAATTAAATCTAAAATTATGTTTTTTGTCTTTTCGTTTTTCATAATATAAGATCTCCTGAATTTTAAAATAATGGGATGGTAGGGCTACAATAATAAGCTAATTGTACACCTGGTACTAATGTATCAAATAAAACGTAAAATTACAATGTGCACTTCGTTGCTGTAATAAAAAGCGTGTGTTAAAATAAAGGAAACTATGCAGAAGCGATAACAAAGAAATGGAAGGTTAATATGCTGACGATAAGAGAGTATAAAAAAGTACAAAGTCTGGAAGAAGCATGGGAGTTGAACCAGAAGCGTGCGAATCGTATCATTGGCGGCATGATGTGGATGCGCCTTGGCGATTCGAATTTTCAGACAGCAATTGATTTGTCGGGTCTGGGGCTGGATACAATCGAGGAGACAGAGGAAGAGTTCTGCATCGGATGTATGGTGACATTGCGTCAACTGGAGACGCATCCGGGGTTTGTTTCCTATACACAGAACATGTGCAAAGAAAGTCTGCGCCATATTGTGGGCGTGCAGTTTCGGAATCTCGCTACAGTGGGGGGCAGTATTTACGGAAGGTACGGGTTTTCGGATGTCCTGACATTGCTGATCGGACTGGATTCTTATGTGGAACTGTACAAAGGAGGGATTGTTCCGCTCCGTGAGTTCGCAAAAGGAAAGCCGGACAATGATATTCTGGTACAGATCATCATAAAAAAACATCCAGTGACAATGTACTATGAAGCTGTTCGTATCACGCAGACGGATTTGCCGGTGCTGACATGCTGCGGTGTGCATGATAAGGAGAATGGATCTTATACTATAAGCATCGGGGCAAGACCGGGACGCGCGCTTATTGTGCCAGATGAAAATAAATTATTAAAAGAAAAATTAAATATTGATGAGATTGAGGCATATGCGAAGTATGCAGCAGAAGTCGTTCCGACAGACAGCAATATGCGCGGAAGCAGAGAATACCGCAGCCATCTGGTGGAAGTGTTGAGCCGACGGGCATTGGAGCATCTGTGTGGGGAGGAGAGCGAAGCATGTTAGTGAATATTAATGTAAATGGAAAAAAGATCCAACAGGAAATTGAGCCGGATCTGCCGCTTTTGGATTTCCTGCGTGCAAACGGATGTTACAGTGTCAAGCGTGGCTGTGAGACATCCAACTGTGGACTGTGTACGGTATTTATGAATGAAAAGCCGGTCCTTTCCTGTTCCATTCTTGCTGCGCGTGCCGATGGCAGCAGCGTGACTACATTAGAGGGATTACAGGAAGAAGCGGAAGAGTTTGTAGCTTTTATCGCAGATCAGGGAGCGGAGCAGTGTGGATTCTGCAATCCGGGATTTGTGATGAATGCCATCGCGCTTTTCCGGGAAAATCCGCAGCCGGATGAAAATGAAATCAAGGAATATCTTTCCGGTAATCTCTGCCGCTGCTCGGGATATGAGGGACAGTTGCGCGGAATTTTGAACTTTCTTGAATGGAAGAAAGCAGAAGAACTTAAGGGAAAGGAGGAAGCATCATGCGGGAAGTAAATAAAGCAGTTCGTAAAAAAGATGCAATGGAATTGCTCCTCGGTAAGCCGGTATATACGGATGATATTGCGCCGAAAGATTGTCTGGTCGTAAAGCTTTTGCGCTCGCCGCATGCGAATGCAATCGTCAAAGAAATTAATACGGACAAGGCGATGCTCGTTCCGGGAATTGAAGCGGTCTATACATGGAAGGACATTGATCAGAACCAGAAGCGTTTTACCTGTGCGGGACAGACTTATCCGGAGATGAGCCCGTATGATCGCCTGCTTTTGGACCGGCATGTGCGTTTCGTCGGTGATCCGGTGGCCATCATTGCCGGAGCAAATGAAAAATGCGTGGATCGTGCCATGAAACTGATCAAACCGGAGTACGAAGTGTTAGAGCCGCTCCTTGATTTTCATCAGGCGAAAGACAATGCGATCCTTGTCCATCCGGAAGAAAACTGGGAAGCGCTTTGCCCGGTAGGTGCGGACAATAAGAGAAATCTCTGTGCACATGATGAGTGTCAGGATGGAGATGTGGACGCAGTTCTTGCTTCCTGTGATGTTGTTTTGGATCGTACTTATCATACGAAAGCCTGCCAGCAGGCGATGATGGAGACATTCCGAACATTCTGTTCCATCGACACGTACGGAAGACTTCATGTGGTAAGTTCAACCCAGATTGTATTTCACTGCCGCCGTATTATTGCGCATGCGCTTGGAATTCCGACATCCAAAATCCGAGTGACCAAGCCGCGCATCGGTGGTGGTTTCGGCGCAAAGCAGACTTCGGTCAGTGAAATTTATCCGGCGTTCGTTACATGGATGACAAAGAAACCATCCAAGATTATTTTCTCAAGAAAAGAATCCCAGATCGCATCTTCGCCACGTCATGAGATGGAGATGCATGTACGTCTGGGAGCGACAAAGGATGGAATTGTAAAAGCGATTGATTTACATACACTTTCCAATACAGGTGCGTACGGAGAACATGGACCGACAACGGTCGGATTGTCCGGACACAAGTCCATTCCGTTATATGGAAAGGCAGAGGCGTTCCGTTTTGTCAGCGATGTTGTATATACCAACCATATGTCGGCGGGGGCATACCGTGGATATGGTGCGACAAAGGGGCTTTTTGCGGTGGAATCCGCAGTGAATGAGCTCGCGGAGATGCTTCACAGGGATCCGTTTGCGATTCGTGAGAAGAATATTATTCACGAGGGCGATGTGATGCCGGCGTATTACGGTCAGGTAAATACGAGCTGTACGCTGGACCGTTGTCTTGCAAAAGTAAAAGAGATGATTCAATGGGATGAAAAGTATCCGATGCGAAAAGTGGGAGATCACAAAGTCCGTGTTGTCGGCATGGGAATGGCAATGCAGGGTTCCGGAATTTCCAGCGTGGACGTGGGCAGTGCCACAATGAAAGTGAACGATGAAGGTTATTATACACTGCTGATCGGTGCGGCAGATATGGGAACCGGATGTGATACCACACTGGCGCAGATTGCAGCAGAAGTGCTCGACTGTTCAGTGGATGATATCAATGTGTTCGGAGCGGATACCGATATTTCTCCATATGATTCCGGTTCCTATGCATCATCCACGACGTATATTACTGGAAAAGCTGTGGAAAACTGCGCATTGCAGCTTCGTGAAAAAATCGAGAAATTGGGAGCAGACATTCTTGGATGCAAAGCAGAGGATGTCCAGTTTGACGGAAAGAAAGTCTGCCTTGCGGATGGATCGGAAGAAAAGAGTGTCTCTCTTGCGGATATTGCGACGGCATCCCAATGTGGAAATGAGATTGAACTCGTAGCTTCCACAACACACAGTTCTCCGATTTCCCCGCCACCATATATGGTCGGTGCGGCAGAAATCGAGGTGGATTTAGAGACGGGAGAGTCTCATGTCGTAGAGTATGATGCCTGTGTGGACTGTGGCACACCGATCAATACCAATCTCGTGCGCGTGCAGGCAGAGGGCGGTATCTTACAGGGAATCGGTATGGCAATGTCAGAGAATGTGACTTACAATGCGCAGGGAAGACTTTATGAAAATTCCTTCCTGCAGTATAAGATTCCATCCCGCATGGACATCGGTCATATTCGGATTGCATTCGAAAATAGTTATGAGGAAGCCGGACCGTTCGGGGCAAAATCCATCGGAGAAGTGGTCATCAATACACCGCTTCCGGCGATTGCGGATGCGCTCAGCCATGCGGCAGGAAAACGGTTCTATGAACTGCCGATTACACCGGATCAGGTAGCAAAATATTAGTGTTTTCGGTTCCTTTTGACAATCTGGTCTTATATTTTTGTCGGAAATTGATTCTTTTTTCATACTCAAAGGCGATATATGATGGAAAAAGAAATTTATTGATAAAAAGAGGAGAGATTATTATGTCAAGAGAGTACTTGAAAAAATTAATTATGGCAGCTTTGTTTGCAGCACTTGCATGTGTAGCAACCATGATTATCAAAGTTCCAACCCCTGGAACAGAAGGTTATATCAACCTGGGTGATGCAATTGTAATTCTTTGTGGTGTTATTCTTGGACCAGTGTGGGGATTTCTTGCAGCCGGTATTGGTTCCTGTCTGGCAGATCTGATCGGTGGATATTTTGTATATGTGCCAATCACATTTGTAATTAAAGGCCTTGTTGCATTATGTGCAGGACTTGTGTATCGTGCAATTGGAAAAACAAAGACAACACGTTATGTAGGCGTAATCCTTGGTGGTGTGATCGATATTATTCTGGTAGCTGGCGGATATTTTGTTTGTGAATATTTTATTTACGGCGCTGGTGCAGCTGCAAGTATTCCGGGAAATATCATACAGGGTATCGGTGGACTTGTAATTTCGGCTATATTGTATCCGGCACTTATTGCAATTCCTTATATTCGTAATAGTTCTTATGGATTTGAAAACTAGAAACAAAAAAGTGTGCGGTAAACGCACACTTTTTTTATGCTAGGATTTAATAAGTGATGGAAATATCTCCCGTAGAATTATCTACGGTAATCTTTCCGGCAGTTCCTTTCTGCTGGTATTCCTTCTTATGGGAAACGCCGTTGATACTCACGTCACCAATGGAAGTATCGAGATCATATGCGTAGTCGGACAGGTCTTTCGGGCTGCTTACTTTGACATCTCCTACACTTCCGTCGACATACAATTTCTCAAATATAATGTCTTTGATCACTGTGTCTCCAACCGATGTGTCCACATTGATTTCGTTAGCTTCACAACCATTCAGTTTTACATCACCTGTGGAAGTATCCACATCGATGGAATCAGTTTTACAATCGTCCATCTTGACATCTCCCACACTGTTATCGATTTTTAAAGTTGTAACATCTAAATTTGATAAATTGATATCTCCGATAGATCCATCTACATTGATCAGCTCTAAGGTCGTATCTTCCGGAATGGTAATGTGAACACTGCATTTTTGTGTGTTCATGAAGTTATGGACTTTGATTTTCTGCGTCTGTGAAACAATTAAAGTATTGTCTTTAATTTCATATTTTGGATTTAATTTTTCGGTAGAATCGCACTGGATACTGTAATCGTCTCCTTTTTCAATCGATAGATTCATGACTTTGGAATCAATCTTTACGGTATTGAAAGAAGGAAGTGAGACTGTGCCGGTCGAGAGTGTTGTACCGGAACTTTCCGTATCATCGGAATCACTGTAAAAAGAAGCAAACGGCAGGTGGCTGAGAAAGGAAACACCCCAGCCGACAAGATGGTAGCAGGTGCCACCGACAATACAGATTACGGTAACAAGCGTTAATATAATTAAATATACATTTTTTTTCATGGATAATCTCCTCCTTTTGAATAGGATATTGTGATCTATTTACGTAATAAGTTTTTTATCAGCGAGTGAATAATTGCTGCTATCGGCCAAATGATCCAGGAAATCCAAAAATCAAAAGTAAGGAAACTCCAGATTAAATACAGGCAGGTAACCGTTGGCCAGTAAACAGACATGATCGCAGCTACCGTCTGATTCATATACTGTGGTTCATTTGTCTGGCTTGGCACATAGTTTCCGCCTACTGTGTCCTGCTGGTTTAAGTGCAGTAATGTTTTATAACTACTGAGTTTTGTAGATGCCATAACAATCAGAAAGACACCGATTGCTACGAGAACGAAGATAAAACCACCGGAAGCGTTTGACCAGAAATCAACATAGATGTCAAGACCGTCTAAAATTATACTTGGAATGACGCTCAGAATACAAAGGATAATACCGATGGTCAAAAGGAGTGCATAGGTGGATTTATAATGTTCCATTTCTCGATGCAGATATTCGGTTGTCGAAAAATCGGTGACAAAAGGTTCTTTCTTTAAGTAGTTCCAATGACTCATCCGAACACTGGAATAGATGAACAATCCAACGGCAATACCGATAAGGACGAACATGATGGATACGCCACATGCATCCAGAAGATTTTCTTTTTGCGGATAAAATGTAGTAAAAGCATCGAAAAAGATCGGACCACAGACGGACAGAATACAGAGCATGACACCAAGTGCGGTGCGGTATGCGCTTTTTCCGGCATCGGCAAGATAGGATTTTGCCTGATCAAGAGAGAGTGTTTTTCCCTGTGGTATCGGCTGATTTTCAACAAAACGGGAAATGCCAAGGTCGTTGGCTAATTCGTCGAGATTGCCAAATTCAGATATAACAATTCCGACTGCTTCGTTTTCGGATTTGCCTTCTTCTTTTAATTCGGTATATTTGTCTTCCATCATTTGCCAGAGTTCGTTTTTCGCTTTATATACTTCCGGAGTGTTGGGAAGTTTTAAAAACATGGTTTCTAAATAATTTCTAATCGTTTCCATTTACGGAATCCCCCTTTATAATAAACTTTTCTACAACTTCCTGTGTGAGCAGCCATTCTTCACATTTTTGCTGATAATATGCTCTTCCGGCTTTTGTGATGCGGTAATAGGTGCGCCGCTTGCCGGCTGCATTGTCCTGATTCGAAAAAGATTCGATATAACCGTTTCGCTCCATGCGGGTGAATGCTGAGTAGAGCGTGGTTTCTTTTATGACATATTTTTCATTGGACAATGTCTTGATCTGCTTGGATATTTCATATCCGTAAGATGGCTTATCTAACAGAAGATAAAGGATCATCGTGTCGTTGTATCCACGAATGACATCACTACTGATGGCCATGCAATATTCCTCCTTTTCTTTTTTTACGACAGTCGTACTACGATTGTCGGTACTACGATAGCCGTAGTACGTTTGACGTAGTAAATATAACATGAGGCTTTTGTGCTGTCAATACAAGATTTTATTTTGCAACGGATTATGTTATGATGAGGAGGAATAAAATAGTAATGAGCAATGGGGAAGTATGGGAATGCAGCGTAAGATCACCTATTATGTGGATAAGATAAAACCGGGACAGAAAGTAAGTGGATTTCTAAAAGAAAAAGGATATTCAGAACAAAATCTGGTGAATTTAAAGAAAGATTTAAAAAGCATCGAAGTGAATGATGCCTGTGTATATCAGAATTATGTATTACATCAGGGTGACATTTTAAATGTTTATATCCGGGAAACAGAAAGCTCCGGACAGATCATTCCAGTGGAGCTGCCCATTGAGATTGTGTATGAGGATGAAGATTTGCTTGTGGTAAATAAGCCGGCAGGGATGCCGATTCATCCGTCGAGAAACAATCCGGATAATTCTCTGGGAAATGCTTTGGTATGGTATTATAAGCAAAAACAGCAGGCCTTTGTGTTTCGTTGCATTAACCGGCTGGACCGGGATACATCGGGGCTTACCATTGTGGCGAAACATATGGTGAGTGGCGCGATCCTGGCACAGATGGTCACGGCAAAATCGCGGGACGGGTTACAGGCACAGGGCATTCACAGAGAGTATCTTGCCATTGTGGAGGGAAATGTAGAACCGGCTGAAGGTGTGATCCATGCACCGATTGCACGAAAAGAAAGCCGGTGTCTTGAACGTGTTGTTGATTATGAAAAAGGCGATCGGGCGATTACACATTATCAGAAATTGAAAACGTGGAAAAATGCCCGTTCAAATAAGGAAATGAGTCTGGTGGCATTGCAGCTGGAGACCGGAAGAACCCACCAGATCCGGGTGCATATGGCATATCTTGGACATCCTTTGATTGGTGATTTTTTATACAATCCGGTATATGCAGCGAACCAGCTGGATCGTCTGGCGAATACAGAAGCAAATGGCGGGTGTTCCCGTAAAAAAACACCCGCCCCACCTTTTGTCCCC
>URYB01000009.1 GCA_900552085.1 uncultured Lachnobacterium sp. | reverse complement strand
GGAAGATAAGAGAAGTCATCTCCAGATTTACCAACAATATTGAATTTTGCTTTTTCACAGGAAATAATCGTTTTAAAAGATGCATCTGTCTCAATCGTTACATCACTGTCCGGGAGCTTACGTACAATTTCGGAAAAGATCTTTGCGTCTAATGCAATTACACCTCTTTCCTCAATAGCACCTTCGATACGTGTTTCAATACCAAGTTCCATATCGTTAGCCATTAATTTAATTTCATTTGTGGATGCATCAATAAGAATACATTCAAGAATAGCCATAGTTGTACGTGTTGGAACTGCTTTTGAAACAATGTTAACTCCACGTAATAAATTTCCTTTTGAGACGATCAGTTTCATGCGAAAAAAACTCCTTCCTGGTTTAAATAAATATAGTAAGAAATACGACGTAGTCGTCTTAGGGGGTGTTAATATGTGAATAACCCCTTCAAATGCTTTTATAATGCGCTTTCCGGGACTTGATAACCATTCTGAAAGCCTGTGAAAAGGCTGAGGATTAATGGGACAAGCCTGTGAACAAATAAAAGCGGATTTTATTCGAATTATAAGTTGTCCAACTTTTTCACATATCACTTTATGTGGATAAACGTGAATAAGTTGAAAGTAAATATAAAGATAATCTGAAATAGAACCCCATTATAATAGGAAGAAACTAGTTCGGATTTATCTTTTTCTTGATAGTTTCTATTAAAGTTCGGGTAGTTTCATTGGTGTCATATTCCTCGGTAACCTTCTTGATACCGTGGATAATTGTGGAATGATCTCTTCCTCCTAATAAAGAACCAATGGTATCCAGAGGACTATCTGTCATATTCTTACATAAGTACATGGCAATCTGTCTTGGCTTTGCAACATCACTACTACGTGTTTTGGAAATCATCTGGTCCACAGAGATGTGGAAGTGTTCGGATACCACTTCAATAATCAGCTGCGGTGTGATTTCTCTAGGCTTGTCCGGTGTAATAATGTTAGAAAGTTCTTTTTCCGCAATTTCCATAGTAATCGGAATATGTACGAGATTGTTGTAAGCAAGAAGCTTATTTAAAGCACCTTCTAATTCACGGACATTTGATTTAATATTGTTTGCAATATAGCTTAAAACTTCATCATCAATGTCAAATTTGTCGGATTCTGCTTTCTTACGAAGAATTGCCATACGTGTTTCGTAATCAGGAACTCCGATATCTGCCATAAGACCCCATTCGAAACGGGAACGAATACGTTCTTCTAACGTTTCCATCTCTTTTGGTGGTTTATCAGAAGTAAGGATAATCTGTTTTCCCTGTGTCTGTAATGCGTTAAATGTGTGGAAAAATTCTTCCTGTGTACTTTCTTTACCAATAATGAACTGAATATCATCGATCATAAGAACATCGACTTTACGATATTTATCACGGAACTTGGTCATGGAAGAAGCATTACCGTTACGGATGGATTCGATAACTTCATTTGTGAATTCCTCGGAGGTAACATAGATCACTTTTGCGTTTGGATCCTGATTTAAAATAAAATGTCCGATGGAGTGCATCAAATGGGTTTTACCAAGTCCAGGGCCTCCATATATATATAGAGGGTTATATGCTTCACCCGGGGATTCTGCCACGGCAAGCGAAGCAGAGTGTGCAAAACGGTTATTGTTACCAACGACAAATGTATCAAATGTATAATTTGGATTCAGGTTGGAATCATCACCGCTGACGGATGCAGCTTTTTTAGCTGGTTTATTTGATATCTTAAGGTTTTTCGCCTGTTCTGGCAGGATAAACTCAATATCATATTCAATCTCTGTAATTTCAACGATGGCTACACGAAGTGGTGCCAGATATTTTTTTGAAATATAAGTAAGGGCCATCTGCTCGGATGGTACTAAAATATACAGAGTATTCCCTTCGATCGCGAATACTTCTAGTGGGCGAATCCAGGTATCAAAAGATACATCACTAATTTCGTACTCCCTTTTGACTGTATTTAAAATTTCATCCCACTTTTCAATAATCTTGTCCATTTATATCTCCACATCTTTCTTATAAAATAGGATAATTACCCATAATCCTACATATACTATAGTACACTATTTTCAAGGGTAAATCAACGATTAAAGCTTGTTTATAAGGGAATTAAAGTTATAGACCTTGGTTTTACTGGGCTGAATAGGGTTTTGAAAATTTATCCATGTGATTTATACATCTTATCCACAAGTTATCCACAAAATGAGGATAACTTTTTTTATATGTGGAGTTATCCACAATATACAAGATATGGTATGCAAATGATTTTTCATGTAATATTTAGTAAAGAAAATATAAAATTATAAAAAAACCTTGAATTTACTTGACTTGTAGAGGTTTTCTGATATAATTTCAAGTGATGTTTTTTAACGCAGAGGAGGTGGATACAATGAAGATGACATTCCAACCAAAAAAGAGACAGAGAGCTAGAGTTCACGGTTTCAGAAGCAGAATGAGTACTGCAGGCGGAAGAAAAGTATTGGCTGCAAGAAGATTAAAAGGTAGAAAAAAATTATCAGCTTAGGCCACAATTTTGTGGTCTTTTCTTCTTTTATGATGCATTTATAGAAGGATAATTTCAAATGAAATTTTCAGAATCATTAAAGAAAAATATGGATTTTCAGAATGTATATAGAAACGGCAAGTCTTATGCGAACCGTTTTCTTGTTGTATATATTTTAGAAAATCACACAGAAAGAAACAGATTAGGTATATCAGTTAGTAAAAAAGTTGGAAATAGTGTTATAAGACATCATCTTACTCGTTTAATAAGAGAGAGTTACCGGCTACATGAAGACATGTTTGATAGTGGTTTAGACATTGTAGTCATCGCAAGAGCTACAGCGCGAAATACTTCATATCATGAGATTGAAAGCGCGCTTATGCATCTTGGACGTCTTCACAAAATAGTTCATGTTGATTAAGTTTGAAAAGAAGATGGAATCCCGTTGAAAAAATTATTTATTGCACTGATTAAATTTTATCAGAAGTATATTTCCCCAATGAAGTCAACAAAATGTCCGTATTATCCGACATGCTCCTGTTATGGGCTTGAGGCTGTACAGAAGTATGGAGCGCTGAAGGGTGGCGCATTGGCAGCATGGAGAATATTAAGATGCAATCCTTTTTCTAAGGGCGGATATGATCCGGTTCCATAACGGAGGTTTTTATGTCAGCCATAGAATTGACAGCATATCCCGGTTCAATCTTAGGACCTATTGCGAAGGTGCTTGGATGGATCATGAATGGGATCTACGATATTGTATATCAGTTAACAGGTGTGGAAAGTGTTACCATAAGTATTGTAATTATCACAATTCTTATTTATACATGTTTACTTCCATTGACCATTAAGCAGCAGAAGTTTTCGAAATTATCGCAGAAGATGCAGCCTGAATTGAATGCTGTAAGAGAAAAATACGGCAATCGCAAGGATCAGGAATCTATGATGGCGATGAATGAAGAGACACAGCGTATTTACCAGAAATATGGTGTATCACCGATGGGCAGCTGTGTTCAGATGTTAATTCAGATGCCATTGTTGTTTGCTTTGTATCGTGTATTTTACAATATTCCAGCATACATTACTTCGATTAAGGATTATTTTGGTGTGCTTAGCAGTGGAAAAGTTGTTTCTGGAAGTGTCGTTGATGTAATCAGTAATACATCCGGTTTTCAGGATATTATGCAGAAGATCGTTACAGATTATAAGATCACAACGGTTTCTGTTGATTTTACAACAAAAGACACAAGTGCTTTGAACAATTATATTATTGATGTATTGTACAAGCTGCCAAAATCAGGATGGGAGAACCTTACTTCTTATTTTGATAACATCGGAAGTGCGGTAGGAGATATTACACCACATATTAATAAGTTCAACTATGCATTTGGAAAGATTAATATTTCCGATACACCTTGGAATATTATTAAGACATCTTTTGCAGGCCATGAGTGGCTTGTGCTTGTGCTTGCATTGCTGATTCCTGTATTGGCTTATGCAACACAGTTATTAAATATTAAGCTTATGCCACAGGCGGGTGGAGATAATGACCAGATGGCAAAGCAGATGAAAACCATGAATACAATGATGCCACTGATGTCATTGTTCTTCTGTTTCATCACACCAACCGGTTTGGGTATTTACTGGGTTGTAAGTGCATTGGTTCGTGCAGTTCAGCAGTTCTTTGTTAATAAGCATATTGAAAATCTTAATCTTGATAATATTATGAAAAAGAATCAGGAAAAAGTAAAGAAGAAGAGAGAAAAACTTGGCATTTCTGAAGATCAGATTCGTCAGGCCGCAATGATGAAGACAAGAAACATTGAGTCAAAAGCAAATGTAAATGTTTCTTCTGCACAGAAAGAGCTTGAATTAGAAAAAGCACAGGCTGCGAAGTCAAATGCAAAAGCAGGAAGTATGGCTTCAAAGGCAAATTTAGTGAAAGAATTTAATGAAAAGAACAATCGTAAATAAGAGGGGGCATTCATATGGAGTATATTGAAGTTTCTGCAAAAAATGTTGATGATGCCATTACAGAGGCGTCCATTCAGCTTGGAACAACAAGTGACCAGATTGAATATGAAGTCATTGAAAAAGGAAGCGCCGGATTTCTTGGAATCGGTAGCAAAAATGCTGTAATCAAGGCTCGTAAGAAATATTCACTTGAAGGAAGCGTTAGAGAATTCTTAGGTTCCGTATTTGCAGCTATGAAAATGGAAGTTGAAGTTCTTATCAAAATTGATGAGATTGAGCATACCATTGACATCGAGTTAAAGGGCGATGATATGGGAATCCTCATCGGAAAAAGAGGACAGACACTTGATTCTCTGCAGTATTTGACAAGCCTTGCTGTCAATAAGCAGTCAGAAGAATATTATAAAGTAAAAATTGATACAGAAGATTATCGTAAGAGAAGAAAGGATACATTAGAGAACCTTGCAAAGAATATTGCATATAAGGTTAAGCGTACAAAGAGACCGGTTTCTCTTGAACCAATGAATCCTTTTGAAAGAAGAATCATTCATTCTGCATTACAGAATGATCGATATGTAACAACACACAGCGAGGGTGATGAGCCTTACAGACATGTAGTTGTAACATTAAAGAGATAATAAAAGTTATGAAGATGGGTACCTTTGGGTGCCCATTTTCTTTATTTATAAAATACACATTAAAATGTTTATTGATATGTGATATAATGAATATCGCTATCATTAGATTAGAAATTACTTAATAGGAGTGAGTAAAATAATGAATTCAGATACAATTGCAGCAATTGCAACTGCGATGAGTCCTTCCGGAATTGGTATTGTAAGAATCAGCGGTGAGGATACATTAGATATTATTGACCGAATCTATCATTCAAAAGATGGAAAGAAAAAAATCAGTAAATGCAAAAGTCATACAATACATTATGGATACATTTATGATGGAGATGAAGTTGTAGATGAAGTTATGGTTCTTTTAATGAAAGCTCCGAATTCATATACAAGAGAAGACACCGTTGAGATTGATTGTCATGGTGGTGTATATGTTATGAAACGTATATTGGAAACTGTGATAAAGAATGGGGCACGTCCGGCGGAGCCTGGCGAATTTACCAAGCGTGCGTTTTTGAATGGACGTATTGATCTGACGCAGGCAGAATCTGTCATCGATGTTATCAACGCAAAGAATGATTTTGCATTAAAAAGTTCACTAAATCAGTTAAAAGGGTCTGTTTTAGTGGATATCAAGAAGATTCGGGAAGAGATATTGCATGAAATAGCGTTTATTGAATCTGCTTTGGATGATCCGGAACACATCTCTTTGGATAATTATCCCGAAAAATTGTTGAAAATTGTGGATAACCAGGTGTATAACGTTGATAACATTTTAAAAAACTTCGACAATGGCCGAATTTTAAGGGAAGGAATCAATACTGTAATTGTGGGTAAACCAAATGTGGGAAAATCTTCATTGTTGAATATTCTGGTTGGACAGGAAAAAGCCATTGTTACAGAGATTGCAGGAACAACACGAGATGTGTTGGAAGAGCAGATTAATTTAAATGGTATTACTTTAAATGTTATGGATACAGCGGGAATCCGGGATACGAGTGATGTTGTGGAAAAAATTGGTGTGGACCGTGCAAAGAAATATGCAGAAAATGCAGATCTTGTTATTTACGTCATTGATGCATCCACAGATTTAGATGACAGTGATTATGAAATTATGGATTTGCTTCAGGATAAGAAAGCAATCATTCTTTTGAATAAATCCGACCTTGAGGCAAAGGTTACAGTATATATGATTCAAAATCAGATTAATAAAAAAATTATATCCATATCTGCAAAGGAACGAATTGGAATTCAGGAGTTGGAGAACACCATTAAGGATATGTTTTTCCAGGGAGAGGTTACCTTTAATGATGAAGTGTATACGATTAATGTCCGACAAAAGACATCTTTGCAAATTACATTAAATCATTTGCAACAGGTAATTCAATCAATTAAAGATGATATGCCGGAAGATTTTTATTCCATTGATTTAATGGGTGCTTATGAAGAGCTGGGAAAAATTATTGGTGAGTCGGTTGAAGATGATCTGGTAGATGAGATTTTCTCAAAATTCTGTATGGGAAAGTAGAAGGTTAAGGAGAAAGATGGAAGATAATTTACAGACATTGGAAAATAAGAAGAAAACAATTCCACACATTCAGGAAGAGTATGATGTAGTAGTAGTAGGAGCTGGACATGCGGGATGTGAAGCTGCTTTGGCTTGTGCAAGACTTGGACTTGAGACAATTATGTTTACAGTAAGTGTGGACAGTATTGCAATGATGCCATGTAATCCAAATATCGGAGGAAGCTCGAAGGGACATCTCGTCAGAGAGGTGGATGCCCTTGGTGGTGAGATGGGAAAGAACATTGATAAGACATTTATTCAGTCAAAAATGCTAAATAAATCCAAAGGTCCGGCTGTACATTCTCTCCGCGCGCAGGCAGATAAAGCGGAATATACGAAAGAAATGCGTAAAACTCTGCAAAATACGGACCATTTGACCATTCGTCAGGCCGAGGTTGCTGAAATTTTAACAGATATGGACCATTTCTTTGATGAAGATACGGATTGTAAACAAACTAACTCTGGAAAAGTGGATAACACATCTGATTCTGAAAAAAAGGTGCAAAAGATTACGGGAGTCCGTACGGTATCCGGAGGAACTTATCGATGTAAAGCAGTGGTTCTTTGTACAGGAACCTATCTTCGTGCGCGTTGCCTTACCGGAGAGATGATTACCCACACAGGACCGAATGGACTTTCTGCAGCAAATCATTTGACAGAATCTCTGTTGGCACACGGAATACAGACGCGCAGATTTAAAACAGGCACACCAGCCCGTATTGATAAGAGAAGTATTGATTTCTCAAAAATGGAAGAACAATTTGGGGATGAGAGAATTGTTCCATTTTCATTTACGACCAATCCGGATGATGTACAGATAGATCAGGTATCCTGCTGGCTTACTTATACAAATGAGGAAACACATAAGATTATTCGTGAAAATCTGGATCGTTCACCGATTTATGCCGGTATCATTGAAGGAACCGGTCCACGTTATTGTCCTTCTATTGAGGATAAGGTCGTAAAATTTGCGGATAAAGACAGGCATCAGATTTTTGTTGAGCCGGAAGGCTTAAGCACAAATGAAATGTATATTGGCGGTATGTCTTCCTCACTTCCGGAGGATGTACAGTACCGGATGTATCGCACATTACCTGGATTAGAGCATGCAAAGATTGTGCGTAATGCATATGCAATTGAGTATGATTGCATTGACGCGAATTCGCTTTTTGCATCATTGGAATTCAAGAATATCAAGGGATTGTTCAGTGGTGGACAGTTTAATGGCAGTTCTGGTTATGAGGAAGCAGCATGCCAGGGATTAATCGCTGGTATTAATGCAGCGATGGAGATACAGGGACGTGAGCCTTTGATTTTGGATCGCTCAGAAGCCTACATAGGTGTTTTAATTGATGATCTTGTGACAAAGAAAAACCGCGAACCTTACCGCATGATGACTTCACGAGCGGAATATCGTTTACTTTTGCGCCAGGATAATGCAGATTTACGTCTGACAAAGAAGGGATATGAAGTTGGATTAATCTCACAGGAGCGTTATGACTGGGTTTGTAAGAAAGAGCAGCTGATTGATGAAGAAATCGAGCGTGTAAACCATGTGAAAATTGGTGCAAATGCAAAAGTGCAGGCTTTGCTGGAGAAAAATAACAGTATTCCGTTGAATACAGGTACTACTTTGGCAGATCTGATTCGACGTCCGGAGTTAGATTATGATAAATTGAAAGATATTGATGCAGATCGCCCAGACTTACCAGAAGAAGTAACGGAGCAGGTGAATATACTGATCAAATATGAAGGTTATATTACACGTCAGGTAAAGCAGGTAGATAAATTCAAACGTCTGGAAAAGAAAAAATTGCCACAACATTTTGACTATAATGAAATATCCGGATTGCGTATAGAGGCACAACAAAAATTGAATGAATTCCAGCCGTTGAGCATTGGACAGGCTTCAAGAATCTCAGGAGTTACACCAGCTGATGTGTCAGTATTGCTGGTATATCTGGAACAATTAAAATATTCAAATCCAGATTTATTTTATCAACTTAACTCTGGAAAAACAGAAAAATAGCATAAATATATTAAAACGAGAATTAATAAAATAATAAATGAGAAAATAGGGGGGTATATGGAATATAACACACAACATTTTGTCAGAAAACTGGAAGCTATGGGAATTACTCTGACGGATGAGCAGGTACAACAATTCATTACTTATTATGAGATGTTAGTGGAAAAAAACAAGGTGATGAATCTGACTGGAATCACACAATTTGATGAAGTATTAGAAAAACATTTTGAGGATAGTCTTTCACTGATTCGTGTTGTAGATTTGAACAAGAATCTTAAGATTATGGATATGGGGACAGGAGCAGGATTTCCTGGAATTCCTTTAAAAATTGCTTTCCCTAATTTGAAAATTACGCTGGCAGATTCCTTAAATAAAAGAATTTTATTCTTACAGGATGTAATTGATGAGCTTCAGTTGACAGATATTGCTGCAATTCACGGAAGAGCAGAGGATTTGGCGCGTGATACAGCATACAGGGAACAGTATGATCTGTGTGTTTCCCGTGCGGTTGCTAATTTATCTACATTGGCAGAGTATTGTCTTCCTTTTGTAAAGATCGGTGGTCAGTTTGTTTCTTATAAGTCAGGTGAATGTGATGAAGAAGTACAGGATGCGAAGTCATCTGTATTTTTGCTTGGTGGTAAGGTAAAGGATGTTACAAAGTTTGAATTGGGAGATGCAAAGAGATCTTTTATTGCAATTGAAAAGGTTGCAGGCACTTCGAAAAAATATCCCAGAAAAGCTGGGGTACCTTCAAAAACTCCACTTAAGTAGAAAAAATATTACATGTTATCAACAAATAAAGCGGAAAATGTGTACAAAACAGTTGAAATCAGGTAAATATGTTGAAAAAAAGCTCTATGAGATATCATAGAGCTTTTGCATATCATGTATTCCGCATTTTATATGGAAAGGATATGTTCAATGATTTGATTAACTTTTGCTGGATTTTCTAATTGTGGATATAGTTTGCAATTGGAAACATGGATTACCTGAATATTAGAATTAAGCTTATGATATTCTTCTAATGTATTTAGATTATTTTTAATATCTGTACTTCCAATAATGTAAGTTTTATTTTTTAATTTTTTCAATGCCTGCCGGATATCCACACCCATGTAATTTCCTAAAAGGCTTGAATATAAATATTTTCCGTTACTGTTGTCGGAATGGGATGCTTCATAGTAGGCATCCTTTATTTTGTTGGAAACCATATTTGATTTTGCATAATAGTTCGTCCTGAATTGTTGATCTAATCTGGCCGGATTCATAAGTACATTGTAAATAAAGGTTCCAACAAGTGGAAGATTAATAAGGATCTGTTTCAGTTTACTTTGACTATCAGGTATATAAGTTAATGTTTTTAAAGAAACAGGATTAATTAAGATGATGTTGTTGATAATTGAATCATCCATCTGATTTGCCATAATTACAAAGGAGCAGGACATATTGGATGCTACAATATCAGTTTTTTCTTTGATAATATCTTTGATAAACGCAGTAATTAACTGTACATACATATAATTGGTGTAGCTTACACCTGGTTTATCTGAAAGACCGCAACCTAATAAGTCAATGGTGTATACGGTATGATTTTTCTGAAGACGTCGAATGATATTTGTCCATTCTACAGAAGAACTGGATGAATTGGTATCATGTACTAATAAAATAGGACTTCCGGTTCCGGTTTTTGTATAGAAAATATTTCCTTGTTTCCAGGAATAATAGGATCCATTTTTGGTTGGAAGCATATTTTTGTTTGCAGCAACAGTTGCAACAAATCGATTGTAAGCGTACATGCCGGCGAATGCTGCTGTGGAAAATAATAAAAAGCGCTTTGTACTCTTTTTCATAGGAAACCTCCTTTTTTAATATATATACTGTTATTATAGGCATTTTTGGGTGATTTTACAAATATATTTTATTTATTCCTTTTATTTATTTAGAAAATATTTTATAATATATATGTATTTTTATAATATTTATATCGAACGTATGTTTGAGGGGGCGAAATGGTTAAAGAGTATTTAGAAAAAACGAAGTTGCAATTTGAACAGGAAAAAGAGAGTATTACAGATCAAATACATTCATGTGAAAATAAGCAAAAGGAAAACGTAAAATTTATTCAAATGCTGGAAGAGACAAATGATTCTAGTTATGAAGCATTTTCTCCACGTGAAACAAATGTATTTAATCATAGGAAAATTGCAGAACTTCATGAAGAACAAAAGCAGATAGAAGAACAGATAATTGATTTGCAAAATCAACTTGGAGAGTTAGAATTTAAGATTGCAGAAATAACCAGTGTGATCAAAGTGGTAGAGAAAGATGAAGAAGAAATCAGCAGTGAAGAGGTAGACGCAGATACACGATTAGCTTTGCTTAATTCTGTTGAGACAGAAAGACAGCGTATTGCACGTGATTTACATGATTCTACGACACAAAACCTTACTTCTCTTGTTCATAAGACCGAGTTATGCACAAAGTTGATAGATAAAGATCCAGTTCGTTGTAAATTGGAACTTTTTTCAGTTAATAAATGCTTAAGAGAAATAATAGAAGATATGAGAGGCTTGATTTATGATTTAAGGCCAATGTCTTTTGATGATATTGGTTTTGATATAACCGTAGAGAGAGCTTTGGATAAGTTTAAGCGATTTAACAGTATTAATTGTATATACAAGGTAGAGGGGGAACCGTATCCAATTGACAATGTGGTTCAGATAACATTATTGCGTGTGATACAGGAGGCATGTAATAATGCAATTAAACATGCATCTGCTTCAAATTTGACAGTGAGTATGAAATATACAGACAGTCAATTGAAACTCATGATTCAGGACGATGGCAAGGGGGTTGATGTTACTTCTATGCAATCTGTATCCAGAGATGATAATACGGGATTTGGTTTGTCGATGATGAAGGAAAGAGTTTATTTATTGTCCGGTAAGCTGGATATACAATCGAGTCCGGGTAATGGATGTTCTATTTGCGTAACAATACCTATTTTAAAGGAGGAAAAATAGTAGTATGGCAGTAAAAATTATGATTGCGGATGATCATTCGATGATCCGTGAGGGGTTAAAGAATTTATTAGAGTTGGATGGAGATATTCAGGTAATCTCTGAAGCAGTGGATGGCGAGGATTGTCTGGATAAGCTGCAGGTAGTAAAACCGGATGTATTATTGTTGGATATTAATATGCCAAAGAAAAATGGACTTGAAGTTTTGAAATCCCTAAAATCTAAAAGATCAAAATTGAAAGTACTAGTGTTGACTGTTCATAATGAAATCGAATATCTAATGAAAGCAGTTGATATTGGTGTAAATGGATATGTATTAAAGGATTCCGAATCCGCAGAATTAAAGAAAGCAATCTTTACAGTTGCAGAGGGAGAAACATATATCCAGCCAAGTTTAATTCCTGCACTTAATGCTAAAATGATTGAAACCAATAAGGATGCAGAAAAAATTAAGAGTCTGACAAAGAGAGAGTTAGATGTTTTAAAATTGCTTGCTGTTGGAATGTTTAATAAAGAAGTTGGAAAGCGTTTGGAAATTAGTGAGAGAACAGTAAAGAATCATGTTTCAAATATCTTTAAGAAACTGGGAGTTACTGATCGAACACAGGCTGCTGTATTTGCAATTCGTAATAATCTTGTACAGATACATTAATTAGAAAAGAGAAATGTTTCACGTGAAACATTTCTCTTTTTTGTTGTATAGTAAATCGCTTGAAAATCTATATAAAGAAAAAACAGTAAGCAAGAAAACACTCATATCTCATGGAATTAAGATATGTTATGTATTTGCTTCGGTAAAATAGTGTGTAACAGAACAGTATTCATTTGTATAAATATCAAAAAATCTCTATACAATAAGAATAAGCAAGCTTGCAAAAAATATATATGGTGGAATAATAGATTATACCATGCATTTATTCGGGCTCAAAAGTAAGTGTATGGTAAGTATAAACTTTCTAATTTGAAAATATATATAATCTGACTTTGAAATTAAAAATAAATAATTGTTATAAATAAATTATAAGTGTAAAATACTCAAATTATGGTGTGTAGCTATTATTCTAATATATTTTTTTATATCATTATTATGGAATAATAAATCTATTCCAAGGAAAGAAGATAGATTATGTTAGATTGGATATATGAGGATGTAATATAAAATGCAATCAAGTTTCAGGATAGGACATCTACATAGAATATGGAAAATTCTCATAGAAAGTTACACCTTATGATACATGAAAGAACGCACGAATTATAGCGCGTTCTTAATTATTTGTGTAAAAATTAAATTATTGAAACTAATTAAAATAAGAAAGGCTTCAGCGTTTTATTTTCATTAAATATAAAAGCTATACAAATAAGATGTTATTAATAATTTCTATTTATTATTAATTATGCAATTAGAAAATTAAGGGTATTGAACGATTCCTGTAAATAGGAACGTTTTTAGGTGTTTAACAATTGCAGGAGTAAAGAATATTAAATGACATTATAGATCTGATTTGTTTTAAGTTATAAAGCTGGATATATATGTATATACAATTTTACGAAAATTCGTTTACACATATTAAAAACTGAAAGAGTATGTATTTAAAAATATAAGATTTGTATAAGAAAAAACAGAGAATAAATCAGTTGTTTTTTAATTATTATTAGTACAATCGATGAAATTACTTCAAAATGTTTCACGTGAAACATTTTATATAGAAATGCAATATGAAGAGTGATATAATGTAACAAGAACAATTGGGTTAAAATAAGTAATTAAGGAGAAAAAAACTAGAATGGGAAGAATAATTGCGATTGCAAACCAGAAAGGTGGAGTAGGAAAAACCACTACAGCAATTAATCTGGCAGCCTGTTTGGCAGAAAGTAAAAAGAAAGTATTGGCAATTGATTTGGATCCACAGGGTAATATGACAAGTGGATTGGGCGTTGATAAAAATGAGGTAGAAAATACTGTATATGAATTGATGTTGGATGAATGTACAATCAATGAAAGTATGAATAAAACAGTTGTGGATAATTTAAAAATTATTGCATCGAATGTGAATCTTGCCGGAGCAGAGATTGAGTTACTGGGCATAAATGATAAGGAATATATTTTGAAAACAGCAGTAGATTATATTCGGGATGATTATGATTATATTATAATTGATTGCCCACCTTCACTGAATATGCTTACAGTTAATGCAATGACAACAGCAGATACCGTGCTGGTTCCAATTCAGTGTGAGTATTATGCATTGGAAGGATTGAGTCAGTTAATTCATACGATTAATCTTGTTCAGGAAAGATTGAATCCGCATCTTCAGATTGAAGGTGTTGTATTTACTATGTATGATGTGAGAACTAATTTGTCAAATCAGGTAGTAGAGAATGTAAAAGAAAATCTGGATGCAAAGATTTATGAGACAATGATACCAAGAAACATTCGTTTAGCAGAAGCCCCATCCTATGGACTTCCTATAAATATGTATGATTCTAAGTCAGCCGGAGCAGAGAGCTACCGAAAGCTGGCAAAAGAAATTATTAACAGAAAAGATTTGGATTAAGGGAAGGATTTATAGTATGGCAGTAAAAAAAGGATTAGGAAAAGGGCTGGATTCCCTGATAGCTGATAAGGTAAGTACAAAGCAGGTGGCGAAGACAGAAGCACCTGCAAAGTTAAAGAGTGAACATGCAGCGGATGCAGTAATGATGGATATTGCAAAAGTTGAACCGAACAGAGATCAGCCAAGACAAAAATTTGATGAAGATGCTTTGTTGGAATTGGCAGAGTCTATTAAACAGTTTGGTGTGTTACAGCCTTTATTAGTACAGGAAAGAGATGATTATTATGAAATTATAGCTGGAGAGAGAAGATGGAGAGCAGCTAAATTAGCAGGTGTTAAAAAAATACCGGTAATCATCAAAAAACTGAGTGCACAGGAAATTATGGAAATCTCTTTGATTGAAAATATTCAAAGAGAAGATTTAAATCCAATTGAAGAGGCTTTGGCATATAAGAGACTTCTTACAGAGTTTAATTTGAAACAGGATGAGGTTGCCGAGAGAGTATCAAAGAGCCGAACAGCTGTCACGAATGCAATGCGCCTTTTAAAATTGAATGATAAAGTACAGCAGATGGTAATTGATGAGATGTTGACGACCGGACATGCCCGTGCTCTTCTTGGTATAGATGATCAGGAAAAACAGTATGTATTAGCACAAAAGATCTTTGATGAAAAGCTCAGTGTAAGAGATACAGAAAAATTAGTAAAGAGCATTCAAAATGAAAAGAAAAATAGAACAAATGTTCGAAAAGAGATTGATCCGAAATTAGAAGCTATTTATCATGATCTGGAAGAACAGATGAAGGGCATTCTGGGAACAAAAGTTAGTATTAATCACAAGGATGAGAAAAAAGGTAAGGTAGAAATAGAGTATTATTCACAGGATGAACTCGATCGCATCATTGATTTGCTCAGAACGGTACAAAAATAGGTATAATATCCTATTTAAAAATGGATGAAAATATAGGACAATAGATAATAGGAGATTAAATATGATTTCACAATATTTAGGTTTTGATTCCGATTACATTATTTTAGGACTTGCAGGATTTTGTATTATCTTGTTTATTCTTGTAATTGTAAATATGGTTCAAACCAGTAAGATGAAAAAGAAGTACAAAAAATTCATGAGTGGCAAAAATGCAAAATCATTGGAAGAGACATTGGTGAAAAGACTGGATCAGATTGATTCTCTGGTTGAAGCAAATGCTGCAAATGAAAAGAACATTAAAAAAGTTGTCAACAATATGAAATATACCTTTCAGAAAGTTGGTTTGGTAAAATATGACGCCTTTAACGAAATGGGAGGAAAACTTAGTTTTTCTCTGGCACTGTTAAATGCATCAAACGATGGTTTCGTATTGAATGCAGTACATAGCAGAGAAGGCTGTTATACTTATATCAAAGAAATTATTGATGGTAATTCCATTATTGTTTTAGCACAGGAAGAGCAGGAAGCATTAAATATGGCCATGGAGGCAGAAAAACCTGCAACAAAATAACAATGGGGTGCAAGTATGAGGATAAAGTCAGTTAGTGGCTTAAATGGCAATGAGGTTTTGGCAGAACCAATACTGACAAATGAAAATGTAGTGCTTATTCCAAAGGGAACGGTTTTAAAAGAAGAATATATTCCTTTGATTCAGTCACTGGAAATCGAAACATTAATGGTAGAAGATCCATATGAGGATATGGAAAATCCAAATACTATTATAGATCGAACCAGTTTAGATCGAATTATTGAACGTGTAAAAAAAATAATGGAAAATCATATCTACCATTCCAACAAATCATTGCGTGAATTTGAAATGATTGCAAATGAGATTGTTAAGGTCATGAACGATATGCCAATGGATTTGGTTATTGATATGGATGAGCGTACAGCAAACCTCTATGAGCACACGGTTATGGTTACTTTACTGGCAATTAATGTGGCGCGTAAACTGGAAGTGGATAGAGATAAGCAGTACAATATCGCGTTGGGATGTCTTCTTCATGATATTGGCATTCGGTATATCACGACAAAGTATGAAAATCAGGACTGGGACAAAGCTGACCCGGTAGAAGTGTTTGAATACAAAAAGCACACCATTATGGGATTTTCTGCTTTGGAGGAAGAAAGCTGGGTGCCGGATATTGCACGTAAAATGGTTTTATCTCACCATGAAAGAATGAATGGAAGTGGTTTTCCGATGCGGCAAAAGAATCGGGAACTGGAATGTAAAATTATCCAGGCGTGTGATGCTTTTGATTGTTATATATCGGGAATGGAATGTAAACGCATGTCTGTGCAGAACGCAATTGAAAGAATAACCGATGAGGCTGGAACACTTTTTAAAAAGAAAATTGTAAAAAGCCTTCTTTCCGGTATTGCGTACTATCCGGTTGGAACAACGGTCGAGATAAGCAGTGGAGAGAAAGCGGTCGTGATTTCACAGACAGATGATCCGAAAAGTCCGATTGTTTTAATCCCGGATGACGAAAAAGAGAAAAAACATAATCTAATGTTAGAAAAGAATATTTCAATTCTCCAGATTGTATGATACAATGGGCGGAAGAGAGTTATTTGAGAAAAATCATTTGTATTAGAAAGGGGAACGCAAGTGCATAAGTTTTTGCGGGCAATCGGATTTTCTAACATACGAAAAAAGGACTTGGAAATCATTCTGGATGAAATTATTGAACATCCGGAAATGATGAAAATTACCAAAGATTCCGAAGGCAATGAGTTTGCAGAATTATCAAGATCATTTGCTTCCAATATTGGTATTACAGTCCGTGGTAATTATCAGGATGATGATTCGTTTGAAATGGAATATTATTACCCGTATTTATTAGGAACGCGTATCTCTACAAATGAGCAGATTGAAGTTGAAAAGCATGCAGAAAAAGAATCTTATGCAGGTGTATGCGACGAATTAAATATCGGCGTAACTTTGATTTTTTATTTGCAGAATGTAGCTGATTATCTTGCAGAAACAAATAGCAGATTTTCGGCAGTTCATTATGGAGCAAGATTAGCCGGATTATCCGTTGAAGGTAAAATTTTGTGTCCAATTCTGGATAAGGCGAAGAAAGCAAAAGCAGGGATGCCTAATCGGGAACAGCGCAATCAGTTGATGGCGCAGGCCAGAGAGGGTGATGAGGATGCAATCGAAAGTCTGACATTAGAAGATATGGATACATATGCTCTCATTACAAAAAGAATTGCAAAGGAAGATGTATTAAGTATAGTAAAATCCACTTTTATGCCATTTGGAATTGAAAGTGATCAGTATACAATCTTAGGAGAGATACTGGATTTTACGCGTCTTATAAATAAGTATACAAACGAGACAATCTATGCGATGAATATTGAATGCAATGATATTGTATTTGATATCTGCATCAATGAAAAAGATTTGCTGGGTGAGCCGGCAATCGGAAGGCGTTTCAAAGGAAACATCTGGATGCAGGGAAGTCTTTGTCTGGAATAAAAATACAGGTAATTCATCATATAAGTGATTGGATTCATAGATATGGCAGCCGGAGCCAAAAGAGCTGAGAAGTTCGAAAATACGGCATTTGTTCTCTTAGTTAAATGGATATAACGACAGCCTCCTAAGCTGTAATTGTGGGTTCGATTCCCGCAGGGAACAGTATAGAAGCAGCAATGACAGTAAAAAGGTCTGTCATTGCTGTTTTTTATTATATAGAAAATTTATTTAAAATTTGCAATATAGCAAGAGTGCAAACTTTATTTTTAAATGTTTTAACGATAGAGAAATGCTGGAATTATCATAGACAGATTAGGCACGTAGAGGTATAATCAAAATATATATAAGCAAATCAGTCGAAAGTCTGAGACGCAAAGCTACAGGGCCTGTAAAATGGCAGCCAGTTGCTTTGTTAAAGGATGCATTGCCTGAAGTGGCAATGCTTTTTTTATAAGAAAGTAGAGGAAAATAAATGCAAAGTGTGCAACTTGCAGCAAGTGAAATATGGGTCACTCTGATATTTGGTGTCATCATGTATTTATTCAGAAGTGAACTTAAAAAGAAAAAAATTACAAAAATTCTTATGATCGTATGTATTATAAGACTTATCAGTGATGCGATATCATGGGCATTTGACGGAGTACCGGGGCTATTTTGGGGGACTATAACAAGATGCAGTAATTATGTTACATTTGCTACAAACGATCTTGTGTCTTTGTTCTTTTCAATATTTGTATGGAAACTTGTCAGGAGTGAAGATGAGAAGC
This sequence comes from uncultured Lachnobacterium sp., assembly GCA_900552085.1. Classification (GTDB taxonomy): domain Bacteria; phylum Bacillota; class Clostridia; order Lachnospirales; family Lachnospiraceae; genus Roseburia. The sequence goes on along the minus strand of URYB01000009.1, from coordinate 1,203 downwards.
CGGGGATTGTATTAAAAGCATATTGGACTCTTGAAGCGATAGCGATAGTTGCTCTTACTTTTAATTTGTATTTTGGATGGTTTTATTCCATTGACAGTAGCAATGTATATAGCAGGGGGCAATATTATAAAATGACGCATATTGAACCAATCGCGGCCTTGCTTGTTGTGCTTTGGTTACTGATTAAGTATCATAGCAAATTCAGTAAAAATCTAAAATTTTTGGGATGGTCTTATTTCGTCTTGATGTCCGTAGCAACTGCATATGAATATATGAATTTTGGATTGTCACTCCAGACTTATGCACAGACTTTTTCTGCATTGGTGGCATTTTTTGTGGGAGAGATAGAACTTCGGCAGAATCTGATTTTTACGCAGGAAAGACTCGAACAGGCTAATGAAGAACTAAAAGAGGAAGATAAGAAATTAGAAGCTGCATTAAAAGCAGAGATGGAAAAGGACGAGAAACTGAGAGTACAGCAGGATCAATTGTCTGTTGCATTAACAGCAGCACAGCAGGCGAACAAAGCGAAGACGATGTTCCTGAACAGTATGTCACATGATATCCGAACTCCGATGAATGCAATTATTGGTTTTACTGCACTCGCACAGACACATATCGATAATACGGAGCAGGTTCAGGATTATCTTGCAAAAATTAATACATCCAGTACGCATCTGCTGAGTCTGATTAATGATATTCTGGATATGAGTCGTATTGAAAGTGGCAGTGTAAAGCTGGATGAGAAGCCTGTACATATGCCGGATCTTCTTCATGACCTGCGTACGATGATTCAGGGACTGATTAATGCTAAGCAGTTGAATCTTTATATCGATACGCAGGATGTGCAGCATGAAGATGTAATAACAGACAAGTTGCGACGGAATCAGGTATTGCTTAATATCGTAGGAAATGCAATCAAGTTTACACCTGTTGGTGGAGATATTATCATACATCTTGTAGAAAAGCCATGCTCCATAAATGGGTATACGACTTATGAATTTTCCATCAAGGATACGGGCATTGGAATGTCATCTGATTTTCTGGGGCATGTGTTTGATACTTTTGCGAGAGAACAGTCATCTACGGTAAGTGGAATTCAGGGAACCGGTCTCGGAATGGCCATTACGAAAAATATTGTTGAAATGATGGGCGGTATAATCGAGGTGGAGAGTGAGGAAGGAAAAGGATTTAAGTTCCCGG
>URYB01000008.1 GCA_900552085.1 uncultured Lachnobacterium sp. | reverse complement strand
TAAGCAGGTGGAGCCCATTATGTGGCTCCACTTTTTTCTATCAGGAGAAAGAATATGAGATTAGACAAATTTTTAAAAGTATCCCGACTCATCAAGCGCCGTACGGTAGCAAATGAAGCCTGCGATGCGGGACGTGTCATGGTCAATGGAAAACCGGCCAAGGCATCTACCAACGTGAAAGTCGGAGATGAGATAGAAATTCTTTTTGGACAGAAATCGGTCAAGGTTCGTGTTTTAGACATTCAGGATACGACCAAGAAAGAAGAAGCAAAAGATTTATTTGAATATGTGTCATAAGTAAAGGGACCTTCTAATATAGTAAAACTATAGGAGGTCTTTTTTATGGAAGAGAAGGCAATTACACACCAGCACAAGATGATGCTGAACAATCGGCACAGTGGAAGTTTTACCGGAATATTAGATGTATTATCTTTTGACGTGAATGAAATTTTACTTGAAACGGAGCTTGGAATGCTTCATATCAAAGGCAAAGATCTTCATGTGAACCGTCTGAATCTGGAGAAAGGAGAGGTTGATATCGATGGACAGGTAGATGCCCTCAACTATTCTCAGGTACCCGGAATCGGGAAAAAAGGCGGAATGCTCGGAAAGCTGTTTTCCTGATGCAGCCGGTATCCGGACTTGAAGTGGAAGTGATGCTGTTTGTTCAGGCGATACTTGCAGGCGCAGGCCTGTTTTTGGTTTATGATGTGCTGCGGGTCATACGGCGCATTTTTGTCCATGGAATCATCTGGATATCCATTGAGGATGCATTGTATTGGATTGTCAGTGGATTCTGGATTTTCCTGCGCATTTGCCGGGTGAATGATGGCATTATAAGAGGATATATGATTGTTGCGTGTCTGGCGGGAGCTGCATTGTATTATGCCATTTTCAGCAGACATGTGATGCACCGGATCACAAAAATCATCCAATATGTAAAAAAGCAATTGAAAAAAGTGAAGAATGTGGCTACAATAAGAAGAGATAAAAGGAAAGCAACGAAATCGGAGAAGAAAAATGAGTGCTAAAAAAAGAAGACGCAGGAACGCCGGTACCGTAAGCATTACAATTATCGTACTCGCATTTCTTGCAGTTATGGCTGTGCAAATATGTAAACTGAAACAAAAAGACAGTGATTACCAGGCGAAGGAAGCGGAGCTTCAGCAGGAGAAGCAGGATGAGACGCAGAGATCTTCGGAGCTGGATGATCTTGAGGAATACATGAAGTCCTCACAGTATATTGAGGATGTAGCGAAAAGTAAGCTTGGACTTACCTACAAAAACGAAATTATTTTTAAGGAAAAAGAAGATTAGAGAAAGAATTTGGGCAGACCAGATTCTTTCTTTTTTTATGCTCTTCATCCTGCGTGACCTCCCTCGAATCGGCAATGGGGAAAGGTTTTGACGAAAAATTTTTAAAAAACCCCGCCGTAAAAATGACAAGTATTTTCAGGCATGTCCCGTATAATCCCTCCATGAAAAATGAATCGTCATTATGTGGAGGTGTGAAATGAATACAAAAAAGAAATGGATGGATGTTATGGTGAAAATCGGTTACGGAGGTATGGGGGTGGTTTGTTCCCTGATCTGTATTATGGGATATTATCCGCTGCTTCCGGCCTTTTACGGTGCATGCTGTCTGGAACAGAAACGAACACTCTTATTGTACATAGGAATGTTTGCAGCTATGGGATATACAATGTCGCCGGGGGCGATGGTAAAATATCTGTTCATACTTTTGGTGGCAGGTGCGGGCATCCGCTTTTATATGTGGGCAAACCGCAAATGCGCCGGATGGACTGCGGGTATCATTGGCGGAATATGTACCATCGTAATGAATTGTTCCGGAATGCTGTTTGCGACACTGGAGCGACGTGAACTGATTCTTGGATTGTGCGAGGGCGTGACGGTGTGTGGTCTGACCGTGCTGTTTCATTATTTTCTGCAAATGTCTTCGGAACTTGGAAAAGTGTTCGCGGCACCATTTTTGCAGAGAGAGGTCGCTGTGATGCAGACCGCAGGAGGATATGACAGTGGAAGGATGCATGCGTTTGCGGAGGCGGTCGATGAACTTTCTGTGGCATTTGCGGCAATTGGAAAGAAAGAAGAAATGTCCAGTCACGAGAGTGTAGCGGTTTTGCAGGAAGAGATTACAGCAAAAATGTGCAGCAGCTGCGATGCCTGTGCAATCTGCTGGGGAGCTGCTAAACATGTGCATGCGTCAAAAATACGGCAGATGCTTCAGGCGGTGGTGGCGCACAATTCCAAGGAGGACATTATACAAAGCAATTATATGGAAAACTGCCCCTGCTATCGGGGAATGGTGGAGGAGGCCGTGTGGGCTTTTTCCCGAATGGAACTCAATGAGGCATGGTATCGCCGTCTGCAGGAAAACCGGATGGTCATCGCGGGACAGCTGGATGCTATGGCAGATGTGATGCAGGACTGGACAAAGGGGCAGAAGAATCTCGATGGAAAATCGAAGATGCTGCTGGCGCGCATTGGATTCGAGGTTAGGGAGAGAGGACTTGTGGCAGAGCAGATCCATATTTATGAGGACAAAGACAAACGGCGTTCCATTACCGCGGAGGTAGCAAGCAAATGGGGCGGCGGGATTCCTTCAAAAAACTATTTGCGCGCGCTCGAAAAAGCCACAGGGATGGCGCTTCGCCTGCAAAGGGATGCCCGGGCGATTCTGACGCGGGAGCCTGTCAGCATTACCGCATATGAAGACACCTGCTTTGATGCGATATCGGGGGTGGCAACAAAAGAAAAAGAAGGAGCATCCATAAGCGGAGACAATTTTTCTCTCTTTCTTTTGGAAAACGGAAGATACAATATCTGCCTGTCGGATGGTATGGGCAGCGGCCCAGCGGCGAGCAAAGAGAGTGATATGGTCGTGGATCTGATGGAAAAGTTCATGGAGGCAGGGTTCCCGACAGATACGGCAATCCGTATGATGAATTCCGCCATGGTATTGAAGGGGGAGGACGAAAGTTATTCTACGATGGATTACGCGACGGTGGATCTGTACACGGGAAATATGGAGATCACGAAAATCGGGGCGGCGGCATCTTTTTTGCGGCACAAAGACGAGGTGGTCTGTCTGAGCAGTTCTTCCCTTCCGGCAGGGGTGAATATGCAGCAGATTACCAGGCCGCAGGAGGCGAAGATGTGCCATGGGGATTTTCTTGTCATGGTAACGGATGGTGTGTTAGAATATTTGCATGTGAAAAATCCGGAAGAAAAGCTTGCGGAGATGATCAGCGAGATAAAAACAGATCATGCCGGCAATATGGCGCGGACATTGTTGGAACATGTCCTGCTTTTTACGGGAGGACATGCGATGGATGACATGACCATCATTGTGACCGGCATTTGGGAGAAATAATGATAGAACGTATTTGTGAGTTTATGGACAAATGGCATATGGTATCTGCGGGAGACCGGGTGCTTGTGGGCGTTTCCGGGGGCGCGGATTCCATCTGCCTTTGCCTGATATTAAAGGAATTGTCCACACAAATGAAATTTTCCATGGAAGTTATCCACGTGGAGCATGGGATTCGCGGGGAAGCAAGTAAAAGGGATGCGATTTTTGTAAAACAGTTTTGCCGGGAACAAAAACTCACATACCGGGAATTTCCGGTGGATGTTCCGGCTTATGCAAAAAAGTACCATATGGGGGATGAGGAAGCGGCCCGTAAACTGCGCTATGATATATTTGTGAAGGCTGCAAAAGAAAAAGCAGGAACAAAAATTGCGCTTGCGCATCATATGGAAGATAATGCGGAGACGATGCTTTTTCAGCTGGCGAGAGGCAGCGGACTTGACGGCTTGTGTGGCATGCGTCCGGTTCGCGCCGGGGAAGATGGCGAATGCTATATCCGGCCGTTGCTGGAGATCAGCAGGGAGCAGATCGAACAGTATTTAAGCGCGCGGGGGCAGGTATTTTGCACGGACGCGACCAATGAAGAACTTGTATACAGCAGAAACCGGATTCGTCACAATATTTTGCCGCAAATGCAGGAAATCAACGCACAGGCGGTGCTTCATATGAATCAGACGGCACAGAGACTGTGGGAGTTGCGGGAATATCTCGAAGAAGAGACTGCCCGCGCGCTGCAGGCGTACCGGACAAAAGACGGGCAGCAGTACCGGATATCTGTGCAGGGATTGCAGCAGCTTCCAAAAGCGCTGCGCATGCGCGTACTGCATGAGGCGGTTGCGGAGACTGCGCAGAAGCGCAAGGATATTACGGGGGCGCATTTGGAGGCGGTTGCAGATATGTTGGAGAAACAGACCGGACGCAGAGTGGATCTGCCCTATGGAATCGTTGCAAAAAGGGAATACGATGCGATTGTTTTGCAGAAAGATCTGGTGGAATCTGCGGAAAACGAAAGACCCCAAATACAGATTTCACAAGAGCGGCTGGAAGCATGTCTGGATCGGGGAGAACCCTGTATCGTCCCGACAGGAATCCGGGGAGAAAGTTTTGTACTTCGAATTTTCCAATTTAATGGAAATATAGGGGAAATTCCCCGAAAAATGTATACGAAATGGTTTGATTATGATAAGATTGGAGATGGTTTTTCTATTCGGACCCGTAGGAAACAGGACTATTTTGTATTCGATGGGGAGGGCCATCGCAAGAAACTTGCAGATTACTTTATCAATGAAAAAGTATCCGCAGACAGGCGGGACAAAATATGGCTTGTGGCGCAGGATGCGCAGATACACTGGATTGTTGGAGGTCGTATGGGTGCGGACTGCATGGTTGATACAAAGACAAAAATAGTACTGGAACTAATATATAAAGGAGGAACTAAGGATGATGGATTATAACAAAAAGCATGAGATTTCTGTATATCTGACAGAGGAACAGCTGGATAAACGTATTGCAGAAATTGGTGCAGAAATTACCAAACGTTTTGCAGGAGAGTCCGTATATCTTGTATGCATATTAAAAGGATCGATTTTCTTTACCACGGAGCTTGCAAAAAGAATTGCACTCCCGATGACCATGGACTTTATGTCTGTTTCCAGTTATGGAGCAGAGACACGTTCATCCGGTGTAGTCAATGTAAAGAAGGACTTGGAGCAGTCCATTGAGGGCGAAAATGTCATCGTTGTTGAGGATATTGTGGACAGTGGTCATACACTCAGCCGTTTGCTGTCCCTTTTTAAAAGCCGTAATCCTAAGACACTTACGGTATGTACCCTGCTGGACAAACCGGATCGTCGTGTGGTAAATGATTTTGAAGTAGATTATACAGGATTTGTAATCCCGGACAAATTCGTTGTGGGTTATGGTCTTGATTATGATCAGAGATATCGCAATCTTCCATATATCGGATTTGTGGAAGATGCAGAGTAGAAAAGGAGAACAAAGTGAACACAAATAGTAAGAGAGGCTTTCGTGGATTTGGATTTTACGCGATACTGGTTCTTATCGTAATCCTGATCTGGTATGGACTTACGGGAAATACGTCCACCAGTACTTACACCAGAGCAGAATTTGAGAAAGCACTGCAAAAGGGCAATGTGACTTACGTCAAGGTAGAACAGAACCGGGAAGTGCCAACAGGAAGTCTGAAAATCAAGTTAAAAGATGGAACGCAGCAGTATCTGTATGCATCCGATATCAATGAGATGCAGACGCTGATGGATCAGAACAAGTTTGAAAATTATGTGGTACAGAATGTTCCGGCGGAGAGCTGGATTATGACATTGCTGCCATATCTTCTGATTTTTGGAGCATTTTTCATTCTGTTCATGATTATGAATAACAATGCAGCTGCAAACAGTGGCGGCAGCAAAATGATGAATTTTGGAAAAAGCCGTGCCAAGCTTTCCACAGAAGAAGACAACAAGATGTCTTTTGATAATGTAGCAGGTCTGCGTGAAGAAAAAGAAGATCTTGAGGAACTGGTTGATTTTCTCCGTGATCCAAAGAAATATACCAATCTTGGCGCGCGTATCCCAAAGGGTGTTCTCCTTGTAGGACCTCCTGGAACCGGTAAAACATTACTTGCAAAAGCAGTTGCCGGAGAAGCGGGCGTACCGTTTTTCAGCATTTCCGGCTCTGATTTCGTAGAGATGTTCGTCGGTGTCGGTGCATCCCGTGTGCGTGACCTTTTTGAAGATGCAAAGAAAAACGCACCATGTATCGTATTTATCGATGAGATTGATGCTGTCGCAAGAAGACGAGGCACCGGTATGGGTGGAGGACACGATGAGCGTGAGCAGACACTCAACCAGATGCTGGTAGAGATGGATGGTTTCGGTGTCAACGAAGGTATCATTGTGATGGCAGCAACCAACCGTGTGGACATTCTTGATCCTGCCATCATGCGTCCGGGACGTTTCGACCGTAAGATCGTTGTTGGCCGTCCGGATGTTGCGGGAAGAGAAGAAATCCTTGCCGTACATGCAAAGAACAAGCCACTGGGCGACGATGTAGATCTGAAACAGATTGCACAGACAACTGCTGGATTTACAGGTGCAGATCTTGAGAATCTGCTGAACGAATCAGCCATCCTTGCAGCAAAAGAAAATCGTGCATTTATCAAGCAGGAAGATATCCAGCGTGCATTTATCAAAGTTGGAATCGGTGCTGAGAAACGCAGTCGTATTATTTCCGAGAAAGAAAAGCGCATTACCGCATTCCATGAGGCGGGTCATGCGATTCTGTTCCATCTACTCCCGGATGTGGGACCGGTGCATACCGTATCGATTATCCCTACAGGAGCCGGCGCAGCAGGTTATACAATGCCGCTCCCGGAAAAGGATGAGATGTTCAATTCCAAGGGACGCATGTTACAGGAAATCGTGGTAGACCTTGGTGGCCGTGTCGCAGAGGAACTGGTATTTGATGATATTACAACCGGAGCTTCCCAGGATATCAAGCAGGCAACGACCATGGCAAGAGATATGGTAACACGCTATGGTATGTCGGAGAATATTGGACTGATCTGTTACAAAGATGATGACGATGAAGTATTTATCGGACGTGATCTTGCCCATGCACATAATTACAGTGAGGGCGTGGCTTCTGCAATCGATGCAGAGGTCAAAAGCATTATTGATCATGCATACGAGGAAGCAAAGCGTATCATCAATGAGAACCGTGATGTGTTAGACCGTTGTGCAGAACTTCTTTTAGAAAAAGAGAAGATCACAAGAGAAGAGTTCGAAGCATTATTTGATAAACCTTCACTGCTGTAATCGGGCAGTAGTGAAAGCGTAAAGGTATTTTTACAGGAAATTGTGCAGAATTTTATTGGATGTCTGGTGGGACAGAAAAGGACGTTGTACAATATATACAAAAACATATAACAACTTTTGTGAAGTTTGTGCACACTTATCTGCCGGTCCATGGTATTATAATAACCGTAAAAACCCCCCAATACATTATATATAGTTTTTGCTATACCCCATAGTAAAAATACCTTCTCCTAAAAAGGCAGCGTTCGAGGCTGTCTTTTTTACTTTGTAAAAAACTTTCCAAATGCCGGAATCATAGGAATCCGGTGGGATAACAGGAAAAACGGGAAGCAATAATATGCCAAAAACATGGGAAAATGACCAGATTCAAAAAAAATTGAGAAAACGATTGCGCAGTTGTATATTTTTAAACGTTTTATCGAAAAACAGTGATTTTGCCACTGTACAATATGTACAGAAAAAATACGAAAAAATTGTGAGGTTTGTGCACACTTATTTCGTATCCCATGCTATTATAATAACCGTAAAAACCCCCCAATACATTATATAGTTTTTGCTATACCCCATAGTAAAAATACCTTCTCCTAAAAAGACAGCGATCGAGGCTGTCTTTTTTACTTTGCTTTTTTGGAGATTACGATAATAGTATTATAGTTGACTTTGCATTGAGGAAATGATATTCTTTTAACATATGGCAAACTTATGGAAACGTAAGGACGCAAAGTTAGATGCCTTAAGCTGGGGAGTGAGTATAGTAGATCGACTGCAACAATTTTTGTTGCAGCTTTTTTATTATATAGAGGTATACACGATGTACTTAGTGATAGTGTCAGCCCATTTGCTGAAAGCAAATTATGCATGGGCTGATATTCAATTTGAAGGAGACCAGCTATGAAAAACAAAAAAATTAAGCGTGTATTGATTGTGTTATGCCTTGTGGCAGTTTTTTGCGGATTGCGACATAGTATGAAACATGGATATCTGGCAAATTCTATTGCAAGAAATATGGAAGAAAAGATTGAAGCAACAGAGAAGGAGAATTTGGATGAGGGATGGGATTCGTGGTTAACTTACCAGAAACCGGACGCACAGGGGAAATTGAAGACAGAGTGTTACTATCATTATCCAGAAATTGCCAGAAAGTATGGAGTGCCGGAAACCTGGTTTCGAAAAGAAGGCATAAGACATTGCCAGGGGAGAATGGATAATTTGTCGTATACTGTTATTTGTAAGCCTTATGTTGATGATAGAACGGGAAATGTATACATGGAAAGCGCATGCGCAATATATACGAATGGACAGAGAGACGATTCTGATGATACTCGTGAAAAAGTGACAAATGGAAGAATGGCGTATCGCGTGACAATCAATGGTTCGTTGTATAATAATATAATATATGTATCACCATCCATGTATTTTTTCCCGGCAGGGGAGAAATCAAAACAGGGTATCAAAACAGCAGAGTTGCGATTGACAGAAAAGAATCCGAATATATTAGATTCTGCCGATATGATATGTTGGGTTGGCAGAGCTGGTAATTTTAATAAAGAAGGAAAGCAATATACAGTAACATATAAAAATAACGACAAAGCAGGAACCTCACAGATCATTATTAAGGGAATTGGAAATTATACAGGAACAATAACAAGTGAATTTGAAATATTTGATCCTGAGGAAAACAAGTAGTCAAAATACTCGAAAATATGAGGAAATAGGGTTGCCAAGCAAAACATGCTATGGTATAATTCTTCCTTGTCAGGATAATTTTATATTTTGATCAAGATGGGCAGATTCCCGAGTGGCCAAAGGGGACAGACTGTAAATCTGCTGCAAATTGCTTCGGTGGTTCGAATCCACCTCTGCCCATGAATGAGACACATGCGAAGGCATGTGTCTTTTTGCTAAGTGGGAAAAAGCTTTGGAATTCCCTATTTGGCAAAAGCATGCTTAGTCAAGTAAAAGGAGATGGCGAAATGAAAATAAACAAAGTTGCAGTTCTTGGCGCAGGAGCTGTTGGCTCTTATGTAATCTGGGGACTTTCTCAACGCGACGACATCGAGTTGGGTGTAGTGGCAGAGGGAGAGCGCGCGCAGAGACTGAAGAATGGTTGTCAGATAAATCATGTGATGTATTACCCGAAAGTGTGGACCCCACAGGAGGCAAAAGGCACAGATCTGCTGGTAGTGGCGTTAAAATATCATGCATTGCCGGGAGCGATGGACAGTATCGGCACCATTGTGGAAGAGAACACGACGGTCATGAGTCTTATGAACGGAGTTGACAGCGAAGAATTGATTGCCGAAAGAATTGGAGATGTGCAGGTAATTCGTTCGGTAATCAAAGTCGCATCGCACAAGGAAGATAAGGGATATTTCTTTGATCCGGAGACAACGATCGGAATTATATTCGGGGAACTGGCTGCACCGTTTGACAGTGAGCGCGTGCAGGCGATTGAAACACTTTTTGAGGGCACAGGAATACATTATCGTGCGACAGCGTATATCCGCGAAGAAATGTGGAGCAAGTTCCGGCTGAATGTATGTAACAATCTGCCACAGGCAATTCTGGGGGCAGGTGTTGGATGCTATCAGGACAGTGTGCACATGAAGGCAATCAGTGATGGACTGCGCAGGGAGCTGGACGCGGTTGCGGCGGCAAAAGGCATCGATATCAGTAAGGCAGATGCTTCCTCCGGGCGCGGAAGCGCGGTTCCGGCGTCGGCACGATATTCGACACTGCAGGATCTGGATGCAGGGCGACATACAGAAATTGATATGTTTTCCGGGGCATTGATGCGAATGGGGGAGAAATTGGGGATTCCGATGCCCTATAATACATTTACCTATCATATGATAAAAGCACTGGAAGAAAAAAATGATGGAAAATTTGATTACAGTGGGGAAAATGAAAAGATTACATGGTCGAAGTAAGCGTGCATCGATGATACTTTCTGACCCTTTAATCAGAAAAAGAGTTCATGCAAAGTGATATCATATCACAATGCATGGACTCTTTTTTGTAACTACTTTTTGATTCTGCGGGCGGTAGATTCGCGTTCGATCAGCTTCGGACGAAGTAATGTCTTGCTGATGGAAATATGATGAATCAGAGAATTTAAAATTACATAAGCACATTTTCCGATTTCATTTCGTTCCTGGCGGATTGTAGTAAGGGGCGGATCGAAAGTCGCTGCGATGGACAGATCATCAAATCCAACCACACTGATATCTTCCGGAACACGGAAACCGCGCTGCGTACATTCGTCAATGACACCCTTGGCAATCAGGTCATTACCACACATGATTGCGGTAGCTCCTGCAGCAAGAAAACCCGGTACATGATACTTGGCACTGTCAGATACATAATATCCGTGGGCCATCAGGTCTTCACGGACTGGCAGATCTAATTTGCGCATGGCATTTTCGAATGCTTCCTGACGCTGGTCAGAAACCATGGAATATAAAGAACCATTCAAAAATGCAATGTTTTTGTGGCCGAGTGTGTAAAGATGATTGACAGCCATGGAAATACCTTCATAACTGTCTGTACCGATATAACACACATTTGGATTGTTTTCGATAAAGTTATCTAACAGGACCGTTGGCATGGTCGTATCTTCTAACTGCTTCATCCATTCGTCGTGTAAAGCAAATCCCATGAGAAAAGCTCCGCAATAGCCATTTTTTAATAAATAAGTGTCATATTTTTCTTCTTCCTGAAATGCTGGGGTGACTGGTACGATATGTACATCCCATTTGTGGCGAAACGCATTCTGCTTAAATCCGAGTACCAGATCATAACCGAATTCATCAATTGACTGGTAAGACATATTCTCTATAAAAATACAAAGTTTGCGATTTTCTTCTTTTTTGGAACGCTTTGTGGAATATCCCATTTCTACGGCGGTATCTAAAACAATCTGTCGCAATTCATCGCTGATATCACTGGCACCATTTAATCCTTTGGAAACAGTGCTGACGGATACACCGAGACGATTCGCAATATCTTTAATCGTTGCCATTTGTTTCTCCTTATTTTATATGTGTTTGTAACTTTCAAATAGTATTATATCCATTGTTGTAAACCATTGCAAATGTTTCAATAAAATATTTTCGAAACATTCCATGAATGTTCTTGTGAAAATGCACAAAATTATACAAACAAATACGTTGAAAACGGAAAAAATGATTCGGAAGTACCAGAAATCGTTGACAAAATGCTACTCAGATTCTAATCTAAGCTTAGATACGAAAAAACACGAAACGGTTTTCGGAGTGTTTTCGCATAGGGGAGTATGATGAAATAAATAGAAAACGTTCGTGAGACAAGGTGGGGAGTAAGAATTGGAGGTACAAGAAGCAACCAGAGGTTCGGGAATTCTCCTTGCAGTATCAAGTCTTCCGTCGCCGTACGGTATTGGTACTTTGGGAGATGCAGCCAGACAGTTTGTTGACCTTTTGGTAGATTTGAAGCAGAAATACTGGCAGATACTTCCGGTTGGTCCTACAAGTTATGGCGACAGCCCGTATCAGACAATGTCAGCCTTTGCAGGAAGCCCATATTTGATTGATTTGGATGAACTCATCGAAGATGGCTTGCTGACAAAGGAGGAAATCAGTTGTTATAACTGGGGCTCAGATGAATCGGCCATTGATTATGCAACGTTGTTTGATAATCGGTTCCGGGTATTGCACAAAGCGTTTGAACGTTTTGACGAAAGTGGTTCCGGATATCAGGCATTTTTGAAAGAAAACGCAGATTGGATCGAAGATTACGGCTTGTTTATGGCACTGAAAGAAACCAATGGGAATGAGCGTTGGCAGGAATGGCCGGAAGAAATTAAAAAAAAGCAACCGGTTGCGCTTGCAAAATGCCGAAAAGCATTGTATAATAACATCAGGTTTTGGGTGTTTTGCCAATACAAGTTCTTTGAACAGTGGTCAAGACTTAGGGAATATGCCAATACAAAAGGTGTCCAACTGATTGGAGATATCTCTTTTTTTATCGGTCTGGACAGCGCGGATGTATGGATGCACCCGGAACAGTTCCGATTGGACGAGGATGGAGAGCCAACGTATGTTGCAGCAGCAGTTCCGGATAAGTTTTCTGAAACCGGTCAGATTTGGGGAAATCCGTTATATGACTGGAAGGTTATGGAAACAGATGGGTTCAGCTGGTGGAAAAAGCGAATAGCAATGAATGCAAAATTGTTTAATATTATTCGCATTGATCACTTTACCGGATTCGTAAAGAATTACATGGTTCCGAGAAACGCAGAAGATACATCTGCTGGCAAGTGGATGAAAGGACCAGGAAGAAAACTGGTGGACGCAATTAATTCTGTATTAGATGGAACGCTGGTGATTGCCGATGAGCTTGGAGGCAAAGCTTTGATACCAGGAGTGAAGAAACTCTTATCTAAGACAGGCTGGTATGGAACAAAGGTATTGATGTTCGCGTTTGATGGCGATACCGCCAATGAACATCTGCCACACAATTATCCGGATCCACACATGGTTGTGTATGCCGGAACCCATGACAACGAGACAATCGTTGGATATTTTAGAAATAAGACAGAATATGAACTGGCTTATCTTTATGAATATCTCAATATCAAAGACAGAGGGGGAATCGTTGATGGATTGATCCGATGTGCATATGCAAGTATTGCAGATATTGCGATTATTCAGATGCAGGATTTCCTGAAGCTGGGAAACGAAGCAAGAATGAACCAGCCGGCAACGGTGGGTTACAACTGGCGATGGAGGCTGAGCAAAGAACAGCTGGAAGCAGGAAGACGTGCATGGATCCGCAATCTTGCGGCTGTGTACCGCAGATAAGAATCGACAGATTCTTACATATCGATATAAGGCGCGGAGGGCGTTTTATATATACTTTTGACTTATCATTAAAAAAAGGAGAGGAAGACAATGAAAAAGAAAGTATTATCAGCAATGCTCGTTGCAGCAATGACAGCTACTATGTTTGCTGGATGTGGCAGCGACAATGGAAAAACAAATGACACACAGAGTGGATCAGCAAGCGCAAGCGGTGATACACAGGTTGAGACTCAGGACGTAAAACTTACAGTTATGGGACCTTCTGAGGACCTCGATGATGCACAGGGAGCATGGTTAAAGACAGAGTGTGAGGCATTTAACGATGAGCATCCAGAGTGGAACATTACATTTGATTATGTAACATGTTCAGAGTCCGATGCTAAGGATACTGTATTACAGGATCCAGCAAGTGCTGCAGATGTATTCTTATATGCAAATGACCAGATCGCTGACTTAGTTGACGCTGGCGCACTTACAAAGCTCGGTGGAGATGTAGCAGAATATGTTAAGTCTTCTAACTCAGAAGCTATGGCAGCAACTGTTACATACAACGGAGATATCTACGGTGTACCTTATACATCAAATACATGGTTCATGTACTATGATAAGAGAGTTTTCTCTGAAGATGATGTTAAGAGCTTAGATACAATGCTTGAGAAAGGAAAAGTTTCCTTCCCAATCGACAATGGTTGGTATATGGCTTCCTTCTATGCAGCAAACGGATGTACAATCTACGGTGATGGTACAGATGCATCTAAGGGATTTGACTTCGGCGGAGACAACGCTGTAGCAGTAACAAAGTACATTGTTGACTTATTCAACAACAAGAACTTCGTAATGGACAGCAACAATGGATCTCTTGGTCTTGCTGGATTAAAGGATGGTTCCGTAAACGCTTACTTCAATGGTAACTGGAACTATGATGCAGTAGTTGAGAACCTTGGTGAGGAGAACGTTGGTGTTGCAGCTCTTCCTACAATCAAGGTTGATGGAACTGATTGCCAGCTTAAGGCTTTCCTTGGATCTAAGGCTGTTGGTGTAAACTCTAACTGTGCAAACCAGGAAGTTGCTGTTAAACTTGCAGCTTACTTAGGAAGCGAAGACGCTCAGTTAAAGCACTTTGAGTTAAGAAAGCAGGCTCCTGTTAATACAAACCTTGCTTCTAACGATGAGATCGCTAAGGACGCAGTCGCATCCGCTATGGCAAACGTAGCAGCTAACTGCTCAATCGCTCAGCCAATCATCCCAATGCAGGCTTACTGGGATGCAGCTACACCATTCGGTGATGCATTCGTACACGGAGCAGAAGGACAGATTACAGCTGACAATGCAAAAGAGAAAACAGAGGCATTCAACGAGCAGTTAAACAGCTCACTTACAGAGTAATCGAATTTGCAGGGTATAAGCAAATAAATAAACAATTCCAAGGTTTCAGGGATGCCCTGAAACCTTGGAATAAATTAGTATATTAATTTGGCGCAGTGAGATGTGCCGGGAGGATAAGTATGATAGGTGCAAACAAAAAAAAGTCGGACTTTGCTACACCGTACACTGTGTCCAACGCGCTTATAAAGGGCGGGCTTGCAGTTAAGTTATCAGCGCTTATAATGGGATTGGGAAACATTGCCCACAAGCAGATTATCAAAGGTTTAATATTTTTAGGAATCGAAGTTGGCTACATTGCATTCATGATTAATGCAGGTGCGTATTATCTTTCGATGCTTCCTTCTCTTGGATGGAGAGAACAGGAAGAAGTGTTTAATGAACAGAAACAGATTTATGAGTATGTACAAGGTGACAATTCCGTACTGCTGTTGTTGTATGGTGTCGCTACTATTGTGATCACTCTCGCATTTATTTATATGTGGGCTGAGAATTTAAAGAGCGCATATATGGCAGAGTGTCTCGCAAAAGAAGGAAAAGAAATTAATTCTTTTGGCAAAGATGTCAAGAGCTTATTTGATAAAAATTTATATAAGACATTAATGTTTCTTCCATTAATGGGAATTCTTATTTTTACAATTTTACCATTGTTATTCATGATTCCAATGGCATTTACCAATTATTCTACGATCGGCAAACATCTGACTTTGTTTGACTGGGTAGGACTTGCAAACTTTAAGACCGTATTAGGACTTGGTGGAAAGATTGGTAAAACATTCTGGAGAGTATTAGGCTGGACCATTGTCTGGGCTGTATTTGCTACATTCTTATGTAACTTCTTAGGACTGATTCTTGCGATTGTAATCAATCGAAAGGAAACACATTGTAAGGCATTCTGGCGTACCTGCTTTGTTATTTCTATCGCAGTACCACAGTTCGTATCCTTACTGGTTATGAGACAGATGTTACAGCAGAATGGCGCAATCAACAACCTGCTCATGGAGTGGGGATGGATTGATACTGCACTTCCATTCTGGACGAACACCATGTGGGCAAGAGTATCTGTGATCCTCATTAACTGCTGGGTTGGTATTCCATATACCATGCTGCAGGTTACCGGTGTATTACAGAATGTACCTGCTGAATTATACGAGGCAGCTAAGATTGATGGCGCGAATGCCACACAGATTTTCAGAAAAATCACATTACCATACATCATGTTTATCATGGGACCGTATATCATTACACAGTTTACAGGTAACATCAACAACTTCAACGTTATCTACCTGTTATCCGCAGGAAAGCCTACACCAGTCGGAGAGACCGCAGGTAAGACAGATCTGTTGGTAACATGGCTGTATAAGCTGACAGTTGATTATCAGTATTACAACATTGGTGCCGTTATCGGTATCTTAACATTCGTCGTTCTTTCTATTGTAGCATTAGTAACATATAGAAATACGAAAGCATACAAAGATGAGGAGGGATTCATGTAATGAGTAGTGCAAACGTAAGCAAACGCCCGATGACCGCTGGCAGGGCAAAGAAAATTGCAAAAAATACACTGGTACATATAATCCTTGCCATCCTGGTAGTAATCTGGTTATTCCCGATTTTCTGGATTATCATGACAAGTTTACGTGGAGAAGGCGGTGCATATACGGCATACTTCTTCCCGAAGACATTGACATTTAACAATTATAAGAGACTCTTTACCGAGACAACATTGTTGAACTTCCCGAGAGCTTTCATGAATACGTTGATCATCTCCATTTTCTCATGTTTGATCTCAACGATATTCGTACTGAGTGTATCCTACTGTATGTCAAGACTTCGTTTTAAGATGCGTAAGCCATTCATGAACCTGGCAATGATCCTTGGATTGTTCCCGGCATTCATGTCCATGGTTGCGGTATACTTCATCTTAAAGGCAATCGGCCTGACAGAAGGAAGTGGACTCCGCCTTGCGTTGATCCTTATTTATTCCGCAGGATCCGGTACCGGATTCTATATTGCGAAGGGATTCTTTGATACCGTGCCAAAATCTCTGTCAGAAGCAGCGATTCTGGATGGATGTAACCAGTTCCAGGTATTTTACAAGATCATTCTTCCACTCAGTAAGCCAATCGTTGTATATACGATCCTTACTGCATTCCTTGCTCCATGGCTCGACTTCGTATTCGTGCGGGTAATCGTTGGACCAAAGGATAAATACTGGACAGTATCGCTTCTCTTATACAACATGCTGGAGAAAGAGTTTGTAAACGGATGGTTTACAAGATGGGCTGCAGCCGCAGTTATTGTATCGATTCCGATTTCTGTTCTTTTCATCTTCATGCAGAAGTTCTATGTAGATGGATTGACAGGTGCTGTAAAAGGTTAATAAAGATTCATGTAAAAATGAGCCGGCGGCCATGGGCCGCTGGCTTTTTTACATATGATAAAGGAGGAAATGAATGAAAAAGAGAATTATTTCTACGATTGTAGTTTTGGCATTGTTTGTATCCATGTTTACCGGGTGCATGTTTTCCGGTGGTGATGACGATGCAAAGCTGAATATTGTAGATGACAATTACCGAAATTATTATGAAATCTTTGTCGGCTCATTCTATGACAGCGATGGAGATGGCATGGGGGATTTAAACGGTGTGACAGAAAAACTGGATTATATTACGGATCTGGGATGCAATGGCATCTGGCTTATGCCGATCATGCCTTCGCCGACTTATCACAAATATGATGTAGAAGATTACGAAAATGTGGATTCTGCATATGGTACAGCGGATGATTTTAAAAAACTTGCGGATGCCTGTCATGAAAAAGGCATTCGTGTTGTGATTGATCTTGTTATGAACCACAGCTCATCAAAGCATCCGTGGTTTACGCAGGCATGTGAGTATCTTGCTGGGTTAAAAGATGGAGAGCAGGCAGACGAGACAGCATGTCCGTATGTGGGATATTACAATTTTTCCAATGAAAAAGTAAGTCAGACGTATTATCAGGTTCCGGGAACAACCAACTGGTGGTATGAAGGATCGTTCTGGTCGGAAATGCCGGATCTGAACATGGAAAATGAGGCAGTTCGAAAAGAGTTTGAAGATATTGCAGATTACTGGATGGATTTGGGTGTGGATGGATTCCGAATGGATGCAGCTATGCATTATACGGAGAATGCAACCGTTGCCAACAGTGATGTTTTGAACTGGTATTATACCTATTGCAAAGAAAAAAATCCGGATTTTTATATGGTATCCGAGGTGTGGGCGAGTGAATCTGTGATTGCAGATTATTATGGAAGCGAAACACCGAGTATGTTCAATTTTGACGCAGGAACAGCAAAAGGCAAGCTGGTTTCAGCAACACGAAAGGGAGATCCGAATATTCTGGTCAATGCAATGCTGAAATATCAGGAGGATTTTTCGCAAAAGAATCCGGATTATATCGATGCACCATTTCTGACCAATCATGATATGGGACGTATTGCAAATGTTCTTGTTAATGATCCGGAGAAAATAAAAGTGGCTGCGGGACTTTTGATGACCATGAATGGAAGTCCGTTTGTATATTATGGTGAAGAAATCGGAATGAACAGTGCAGGAACAAAAGATGAGAACAAACGAATTCCGATGGTATGGTCAAAAACAGATGCCACAGGCATGACAAACGGTCCGGCAGATATGGATCAGGGAATCGAATCCCCATTTGAAGGCGCGGATGTCCAGGAGCAGGATGAGGATTCTATATTGAATTATTATAAACGTGCGCTTCGGCTGAGAAACGAAAATCCGGAAATTGCACGCGGAACAATTGAAAAAATCGATAGCTTGTGTGATGGTTCTGTGGCTGCAATCACAAAAAACTATGACGAAAGTACTATAGGTATTGTGTACCAATTGGGAGATAGTAACAGCTTTGTGAATATCGGGGATACACAGCTGGCGGATGCTGAACTTGTAGGCTACCTTACATTAAAACCAAAGGAAGAGGTTCGTCTTACACAGGGACAGCTGGAAATGCCGGCAAAAAGTATTGCGATTGTGCGATTGCCACAACAGAAGTAGTTTTTTGACAAAAGCTACAAATCAGACAAGGTCTTCATTGATTTTTTGGACATATTATAGTATATTAGTAGTAATAAAGTACGATAAAAAATAGTCCCTGATGGAGGCGTACAAGACATGGAAAATACAGAAGAAAAGAAGATTATTTCGAAAGAAAAGACGAAAAAGAAAAAAGAAAAGCCTGTACGTGCGAAGAAGGTCAAACCGGTGAAACCAGCCAAAAAGGTAAAGACACCGAAACCTAAGAAGGAAAAAATTCCGAGAGAGGCCAGAAAAAAAGGTGCAAAAGTCAGCGGAACCAAGACGAAAGTACCAAAGCAAAAGTCGGAAATTCCGTTTTATCACAGTATTGCGATGCGTCTGATTGCATCGTTCCTGTTGCCGGTTATCGGTGTACTGGTACTTGGTGTGGTTTCTTATAATAAAGCGTCAAGCGCTATTGTAAACACTTACAAGGAATCTGTGCAGCAGACGGCCAATACGATGCAGCAGTATATCAATCTGGTAATTACCAGTGAGAAGGACGAGTTTAAGACCTATCTGACAGAGTCGGATCTGCGCAAATATTTCGGCAAGGTACTGGATTTATATGACGAATCTTCCATTCGCAAGGATTTTCAGGGCAAGTTCCGAAACAAGATGGCACTCGACAGCAAGATTCAGAGTGTGTACATTATTGCAGATGGCAAAAAGACCATCGATGGAAAGAGCAAGGTGTACGAGAGAGATATCTACAGTGATTATGCCAAATCCGAACAGGGAAAGATTGCAACCAGCAGTGTCACAGACTGGTACTTCTTTGGTGTCAATGAAGAAGCGGATGAAGCTTTGAATCTGGATATTCAGAATTACTGTTTCCGTATTGCAAAGAAGATGAATAACCAGTCCGCAATGATGATCATCAACATCAGCGATGAGTTTATTCGTTCGACCATGCAGTCCCTGGATCCGGGAAAAGGCGGCTATGTAGCATTGATTACAGATCAGGATGGAAAAGAATTTTTCTCCGATGAGAGCGTAAGTACCGATAAGCCGCTTATTTATGGAACCAGTTTCTATAAGAAAGCATTGGAAGGCAAGGCAGAGTCCGGAAACCAGATGGTTACATTCCAAGGCAAAGAGTATATGTTCGTATACAGCAAACTGACGGCAGGAGATCTGATGGTTACTGCATTGATACCTTCGGACCGTCTTTTGGAACAGTCTGCAGGTATCAAACAGCTGACCAGCGTATTGGTTATTATCTGTATGATTCTTGCACTTGCACTTGGCGTTCTTATTTCCAGACAGATGTCAGGAACCATCCATTACATTCTGCGTCAGTTGCGCAAGGTATCCAATGGAGATCTGACAGTTAATCTTACAGCAAAACACAAAGATGAGTTTGGATTATTGTGTGATGGTGTCAATGATACGGTTGCACATATGAAAACTTTGATCAAGGATGTCAATGAAGTGAGTGAACAGGTCGGTGTAGCTGCGGTTCATGTGGCACAGACGTCCGGAACATTTATGGAGACATCCAAGAATATCCAGAGCGCGGTTATCGAAATCGAGGATGGCGTAAATAAACTTGACAGTAACTCCGGCAACTGTATGAATCAGATGGATTCACTTTCCGGAAAGATCAATAACGTAAGTTCCAATGCAGATGAAATTCAGAAGCTTACGAATATCACCGGGGAGACAATCAGCGCAGGTATTTCTTCTGTACAGAGTCTGACAGAAAGCGCAGAGTCGACAGCAGAAATTACAAGAAACGTAATTACTTCCATTGAAGAGTTAGAGGAAAAATCGAAGTCGATCGGACATATTGTATCGGCAATTAATGAGATTGCGGAACAGACGAATCTCCTGTCTTTGAATGCTTCCATTGAAGCAGCCCGTGCCGGTGAAGCAGGAAGAGGATTCTCAGTTGTTGCGGAAGAAATCCGTAAACTGGCAGATCAGTGTCTGGCCTCTGCATCACAGATTTCATCGATTGTAAATGAAATCATTGGAAAGACCGGACAGGTTGTAGAGATTGCAAGACAGGCTGAGACGGTTGTAAGTTCACAGTCCGGAGCAGTAGAAGAAACCACTGCATCCTTCCGCCACATTGATGAATTGGTAGCACAGCTCCTTGGAGCTTTGGAGACAATCATCAATAATGTGCAGGAAATGAACGGTGCGCGTAATGAGACATTGACAGCCATCGAGAGTATTTCCGATGCATCGTCAAAGACGGCTGCATGTTCTACATCTGTACATAATGCGGCAGGAACACAGATTGATGCGATCAAGAATCTGGATGAGGCTTCACAGAGTCTGACCGCGAAAGCAGAAAGCCTGTTGGATGCATTATCGACATTCCAGGTATAAATGAATTTCATAAAGCAGGACAGCGTATCAAAGAGAGTTGCACAATGTGCGGCTCTCTTTTTGCGTTCTTGAAAAAGGTAGAATCTGGAAGGAATTTTTGAAAATATCTTGACAATCAAACTATTTTGAAATATACTTTGCCTAGCAAATAGTTTGACAATCAAATTATTTCATAATCAAAGAAAGTAAAGTGTAAAACACTACAAAAGGAAAAGGAGATAAAACCATGTTAGAGAAGTTAAAAGAGATCATTGCAGACCAGTTAAACGTTGATGCAGCAACAATTACACCAGAGTCAAGATTCAAAGAGGATTTAGAGGCTGATTCCTTAGATTTATTTGAACTTGTAATGTCTTTGGAAGAGGAGTACGGTGTTGAGATTCCTTCTGAGGATCTTGAGAAGATTCTTACCGTTAACGATGTAATCAAATATCTTGAGGACAAGGGTGTAGAGGCATTATTATGAAGACAAGAGTTACGGAACTTCTTGGAATTGAATATCCGATTATCCAGGGCGGAATGGCCTGGGTAGCAACTCACGAACTCGCCAGCGCTGTATCAAACGCTGGCGGCCTTGGTATTATAGGGGCTGGTGGAGCTCCTGCAGCCTGGGTACGTGAGCAGATTCAGGCAGCAAAGAAGGAGACCGACAAGCCGTTTGGCGTGAACCTGATGCTGATGAGTCCCTTTGCGGACGACATCGCCCGTGTGATTTTGGAAGAGGGCGTGAAGGTGGTGACCACCGGCGCGGGCAACCCCGGAAAATATATTCCCGCCTGGAAAGAGGCGGGCATCAAGGTGATGCCCGTGGTGGCGGCGGCGGTGCTGGCCAAGCGGCTGGAACGCTACGGCGTGGATGCCTTCATTGCCGAGGGCACCGAGTCCGGCGGTCATGTGGGCGAGATGACCACCATGGCGCTGGTGCCGCAGGTGTCCGACGCGGTAAGCGTCCCCGTCATTGCGGCGGGCGGCATTGCCGACGGACGGCAGTTGGCCGCCGCCTATGCGCTGGGCGCCATCGGCGCGCAGGTGGGGACGTGCCTGCTGGCAAGCCGGGAGTGCCCCATCCATGAAAACTATAAGCAGGCGATTTTAAAGGCCAAGGACTCCGATACCGTGGTCACGGGCCGCAGCATCGGCGGGCCGGTGCGGGTGCTGAAAAACAAGATGTCCCGCACCTATCTGGAGCTGGAAAAGCGCAACGCCACGCTGGAGGAACTGGAAACCGTCACGCTGGGCGGCCTGCGCCGGGCGGTGCTGGAGGGCGATGTGGAGACTGGCAGCGTCATGACCGGACAGGTGGCCGGTATGCTCCATGAGATCAAGCCCGTGCGTCAGATTTTTGCGGAACTGGTTGCCGGCGGTGACGCGCGTATCCGGGAATTGGCGGAGACAGTATGAAGTTGGGTTTTTTATACGCCGGACAGGGTGCGCAGCACCCCGGCATGGGTGCGGACCTGTATGAGAAATACCCGGCCTTTCGTGCCGCGCTGGACGGCGCGGACGCGGGC
>URYB01000007.1 GCA_900552085.1 uncultured Lachnobacterium sp. | reverse complement strand
TAACATGGTTTATGGATAGCGGAAAAGCGTTGGAAATTATTGCCATGTTAATTGATAGGATACTGTTCGATTTCAAGCCGTTTCTCGAATTCATCCAGAGGAAGCGGCTTGTCATAATAGTATCCCTGAGCATATAAGCAACAATTGTCGCGAAGAATCTGAACCTGCTCAGCAGTTTCAACACCTTCTGTAAGGCATTCGATTCCCATGTCAGATGCCATAGCTGTTATGTGCTTATATAGAACTGTAGAGAGATCTTTTTGGTCGGTTGAAGATATCGGAAGTAGACTTCTGTCAATCTTCATTACGTTCCATGGCAACTCCCTGATAAGATTTAAGGAAGAGTAGCCGATACCAAAATCATCAATGGATGTATGTATACCTATCTTTGTAAGACCTTCGACCAGCTTTTTGAGTTTAAGATAATCGCCTTCTGTAGTTGTCTCGGTTAGCTCTATCTCAATGTATTCATATGGGATATCATATCGGTTTATTATACTGACGATTTTATCCAAAAGTTCCGGATCAGCCAGGTGCTTACGGGAACAGTTAATAGATATCCGAACCACGTTTTTCCCTTCATCCAACCATTTTCTTATATTCTTACAAACAAGATCAAGCATATAGAAATCCAGCCGGAATATATCCGTGTTACGTTCGAGTATCGGAATGAAATCCATAGGTGGTATTATCCTTCCATCCCTGATCCATCTGCATAGAGCCTCTGCGCCTATAATCCTGCCCGTTTCAACATTTACTTTTGGCTGATAGTATGCATGGAATTCATAATTATTTAGAGCTTCTTCAAAATGTCTGCGGATTTTTGAAACATTCTCTTTATCCTCTATATCCTGCATACTCGCATATACAACATCAGTTTCATCGGATATTTTTGCAGTCTGACAAGTGGGCAAGATCATTTCAACAATGTTGCCCGGCCTTTCATATTTGAAATCACTCGGAATGATAAATACTCCGGCATATGCTGATACGATTGCGCTGCTTGAAGTCAGCCGGTCATATATGATAGGTGTGCCTTCAAAAAAAGCGAGAATTTTCTCCAACATTTCATTTGGGAATATAGCTACGAAGTTATCCCCGCCCACACGACACACAGTACCACTATTTCCAATCATATCCCTTAAAGTATCGAAATGGGCTTTCATAACGGCGTTGCCTTCTTCGAATCCCAGATCACGATTTATGCCAGAAAAATCCTTAAGGTTATACATAATGGCGGTAAAGCCGTTAAATCCACCTGTTTTATCCATTTTTTCAAGATGGCGGAAGAAATATGCAAAATTTGGATATCCATTGTTGTCATGAAACGCGAGATTCTCGATTGCTTTCTGCATACGGTTCCGTCCTATGTAACTCATCATGGAACGCAGACAGATGTCAAGCTGCTGTTCTTCTTTATTGCTCAAATGTTCTGTGCCTTTGGCAGAATATGCTGTGGCTCTAATTATAGCCCCTGTTCTTGAAATGAGTTCTTTTTTGAGCACAACAATGTCCGCAGAACCTTCATTGAAATCACAGAGGATTTCTCCCTTGCCGTTTTTTTCATCCACACTGCTCCTATAAAACTCTGTGACAACTTTGGTCAGACGAAAAGAACGAGCCAATCTGCAAAGAACATCAACCAGGGTTTCTCTGGAAAAATATTCAAAATCAACCATGGCATCGATGTATTTTATGAATAGTTCTGAAAAATCATCTTGTGTTGTCAATTTTTCATCAGTATTATCTAAGTTGGCCATTATTTCTCCTCTGGTTCTCAGTCCGAGATTACTATAAATTGAAAAAGGATAACTTTATTTGATTATATCATATTAAGAAAATTAATTGCAACCAAAAGGCTGTGAAAAACAAAAGATTATTATGTGTGTTGGCTTATTCCTATGTTGCGATTCTATACTTCTTTACAAAATCGAAAATACGTTCCGCAATATCTTCATGAGAGGTGAAGGTATTATGGCAGCAGAACTAAAACCCATTGATGTTATATGCCAGCCTTCCCGTGATGGGAAGATAACCCCGATGAAAATAAGGGTTATTGATGAGGATGGCGAATATCAGGAATACAAGATAAAAGGATATAACATCATTATGAGGAATAACATAGGATTAAATAAAAAAAGAATACTGGCCGCTCGCTACGCAACGCGGCCGTTTAGCTCCGCAAAAGCGGCCGAAGCAGGGCGCCATATGCATTCGATAACGAAGTGTATTTTCATGAATAAATAACTCTTCCGCTGTTTTCTCTTTGTCACATTCATTTCGAAAATAACATTCTAATGTTTCAAACAAATGTGTCTCATGAATTTCATCATAACGCCACAATTCCTGAAATACCCCATTATAATATGTTTCAAATACTGTTGGCTCATTCAAATCGTACAGTAATCCAAAAATTCCAAGATCTTCATAAAACATGATTTTTTCTTTATATTTACGCATAGTGTCAATCATATCATATGTTCTGATTGCCTCCTGAAATCCCTGATTACTCTCCTCTAGCTGGCATTTGATTGTGCTTGCAGCAATATTTAGTTCTCCACATTCTCTCTCCATCCTATGATAAATATCCTTAATACTTCCAACATCAATCTGTACTTCTGGCAAAATGCCAATGATAAGATTTTCCCATACAGTTGTCAACACAATTCCATACTCATTCCTTAATATTCGACGCATGTTCTGCAATTCACTTTCGATTTTAAGTTTTTCAAACCCAATCAATATTACACGATGACGTATCCCATAGTCCATTGAAGATATCTTTGAAACAAATGCCATATCCATTCGTTCATATTTACTTTTGCCAAAAATCAAGGTTTCTGTCACACTCTCATAAACTATATCATGACGCTCCGCAGAAAACCTGACTTTCTCATTTCCTTTACCAACCATATATTCCACCTGATTTCATCCCTGATTCAAAATAAATAACACAATTTTCTTTTGCCATCAGTATATATCATTCGCGTTGAAAACTCAAAATTTTCCATGCTATTTGACAATCTTTCCCTCATGGTATATATTTAGTTAGGTTTCTAACAATTAGATTCCTAACTAAGGAGGTTCCTATGCAGGAAACATTTCACTATCTTTTGATGTCCGATCATCTGATGGTACAAAAAGCACTGGTATCAAGTGTCAAAGACACCGGATTGACACCAGGACAACCAAAAATACTCGATTATCTGCTCCATCATGACGGAGCAATCCAAAAAGAGATTGCCATATTCTGTCACATTGAGCCGGCATCTTTGACCGCCATCTTAAATGGCATGGAAAACAAAGGCTATATTGAGCGAAGGACCGCCGGTAGCAATCGACGATCGCTTCATGTGTATCTCACAGAGACTGGGAAAAAATATGCTGACCGTCTCAACCTTGAATTTGCCCGGATCGAATCCGAAGCATTAAAAGGTTTCACCGAAGCTGAAACACTACAGCTACAGGAGCTGCTTGGTCGCGTATATGAAAATATGGTAAACATTCAGAAGAAAGAAGGCACAAACAAATGAAACATTTAAAAGTAAGAATCCCTATGTATTTTATCGGACTGTTCGTGATGACCATCGGTATCGCCCTTTCCGTAAAATCCAACCTCGGTGTATCTCCCGTCAGTTCTATTCCTTATACCATGACCTGCGTCTGGGGCATCGAAATGGGAAAAGCCACGATTCTTTTCCATATTGTACTGGTACTGATTCAGATTTTGCTGCTGCGGAAAAAATTTAAACCGGTTCAGTTGTTACAGGTTGTGATTGGTGTTGTATTCGGTTACTTTACAACTTTTTGCAACTATATGGTATCCTTTCTTCCAACACCGGAAAATCTTGGAATCCGCATCATCATGGTGCTCGCCAGCACTGTATTTGTGGCATTTGGTATCTTTTTGTATTTGCCGGCAGATCTGATTCCACTTGCCGGAGAGGGCTGTATGCAGGCGGTTTCCTCTGTAACACATATTGAATTTTCCAAAGTCAAGATTGGTTTTGACTGTACAATGGTTCTCGTATCAGCTATTACCTGTCTTACCGTATTACACAACCTCGGAAGTGTCGGCGCCGGTACCATCATCGCAGCCATCTTAGTCGGTACGCTGGTCGGAATCATCAACCGCACATTCGGTAGTGATGGTCGCGAAATTGGTAAGATTCTCGCAGAACAGCTCGGTTTTCATTATTATGATTCGGAACTGATCCGACTTGCCGCAGAAAAAAGCGGTTACACACCGGAGTATGTAGAACAAAATGAACAGGCCTTGAAAAACCCTGTTCTTCACGATTTCTTTGCATGGTATGCCGGTCCTTTAGAACAAGCAGATCTGCCGAAAGTCGATCAGCTTTTCCAGAAAGAATCTGCGCTTATCCACGAACTTTCACAAAAGAACTCCTGTATCATTGTCGGTCGACTGGCAAATTACATACTAAAAGATCTGCCTACCGCCTACCATGTATTCGTCAGTGCAGATGCTGCCGCCGAAACTGCCAGAGTCTCAGCGCGTGACAACATTTCTCCGGAAGCAGCTGCCGCAAAAGTAAAAAAAGTGAACCACGAACGTGCGGTTCACTGCAAACATTTTACAAAAACAGACTGGGGCAATGTAAAAAATTATGATCTGTGTATCAAATCCGATGACTTTGGTGTAACGGAAACTGCACAAATTATCGGCGACCTGTTTCAGAAGAAAATGGGCCTTTCATAGTCACGGTCCGCAACCACCTTGCGCCATTTGGATATATACATAAAAATTTATTATTATGTCCTCATCATTTTCACTTTTTGGACATATATAATTTTTCCTTATTGATAATGTCCTTGTTTTTTTCATGCATTAGACATATGCGTCGAATTTCTATAATTTGGTCCAAAAAAATGCCTGTTTAAATGACATTTTTCACCGTATATTCTGCATATGTCCAATCTCTCTTTTTTTTATGGATATTACATTTCTGTTCTTTCACATATGTCCATTCGCTTGATTTTTCCGGACATTATACTTCTTTTTTTCACACTATGTCCATTCACTTCATTTTTCCAGACATTAAACACTACTCTTGAACGTCAGCCCATTTGCTTTCAGCAAATGGGCTGATGATTGTAATGCATCAAAGATGCATTGCCCCTACATGTCAAGTTTTCATAGAAAACTTGACACTATCTTTGAGTAAAATACTTCTCTGCCGCTTTATCATCTGCCTTTGACTTATCCAGTGGAAGTATAAAAAGTGCCTGCATACCGACAAATGCCTTGTTGACCTCATAATCCCCTGTCTTTTCGTCCAGTGTAAACGCCTGTGATTCCTGTCCAAAGCTTTCTACTACACCAAGATAAACCCCCATATTTGCAAATATTTCCAGATCATCACATTCTAAAAGCTGGTACTGTACACCATCCTGCACAAATGCCTGCGCCCCCGCACCTAAGGTTCCGTTGTTAACATCCATAAAGCTTTTTCCGTGGATCAACGCCGAAACACAAAACGTCTGGTAACTGTCATCCATCTGTCCGGGCATTGGTGTCCCATCCTCTTTTGTAATCGCTGTGACAACATAAGTTTTTTTTGTGCTGATGACAGATCTGTTTTCGTCATTCACCACAACCGAAAGATCTTTTCCTGTAACGATTCCCATAAGAGTAATTTCGTAGCCTGCAGATTTCTGTGTTTCATTGATCGTAATCGCATCCTTACTCTCAAATGCTTTTGCTAATGCTCCATCCTCTGTCATCTGATCCGCCACCTGTGAAGGTGTAAGATATCGGTATGCCGCATATGCCGATGCAGATCCAACAACAAGAATTCCAATTGCAGCTGCCGCTGCTACGCCTGATTTCAATGTTCTATGTTTCATATTCTGTGTCTCCTTTGCCTTTTTTACAATGGATGCATTCAGGCTTTTTTCTGGAACACAGTCCGGCAGAAGATTTTCTTTTAACAATTCGTCCAATTCTTTCATGAAAAGTAATCCTCCAATTCTTTTTCCAACAATTTTCTGGCTTTATAAAGCCGGCTTTTTACCGTTCCCTGTGGAATAGACAAAAGTTTAGCAATGGACGCCACGTTCTGATTCTCCATATAGTAGAGCAAAAGCGGAATCCGGTACACATCCGAAAGAGCATCGACAGCCTTCCACAAATGCGCCTTTTCTTCCTCTTTCACAACCCATTCCACCATATCACTCCCGGAAACAGCCGTACTCTCTTCCATGGCTTCCTCTGCCACTTGTGGAGCGATCCGGCTGCGCCATGCCCGTTTGCGCACGCGATTTTTCCATAGACGGATCACGATGGATAACAGATAGCTTTTCGGATTATCCTCATACCGAATGGATGCTATCTTTTTGGTTGCTTCTAAAAATGCATCCTGATACAGATCATCTGCGCTCTCTTTTTCTTTTACCAGGTGCATGCAAAATGAGTAAATATCTTTCCCATAAAGCAAAATGCACTGTTCCAGTTCCTGAATTGTCATATTAGTTACTTCCCGTGTACACGAATTTCGAAAAGCTTTTCCTGCCTTTCACTTATACATTGTAATAACTTTAGCAGCGGTTCACACAATTTACCACATCGTACGAAGCACATCCCCTTTTAAGTACAAATTTCCCCTGACCTCTTCCTTTACCGGTGCCAGTTGGCCCTGGCTTAACATATAAGATATATTTTGCCGTGAACATTCCAGCATACTACAGCTTTCCGTTGTATCAAGAATATTTTTTTGCACAAATGCTTTGAAATCATTCATACTTAATGGAATTGTAATCCCTGCATCGTGCAGGATACCCGCAGGAATGTCAATCGAATCATTAAATGTAATAAAATACCCTCCTGTTCCAACTTTGCCTGATTGATACACCCGCTCATTGCTTATCACTTTTTCCATATCATCAACTTCTTTTAAATCTTCTAATTCAATTTTCTTTACCGTATCATCTGCGAAAAAGCAAAGTATTGTGTAGTTTTCCAGCAAAACACATTCTATGATATTTTTTTGCTGCCTTTTTATAACAAAATCAGGTAATTCATCTATTTTCTTAATGTAAAGATTATCCTGCGAACACCTGCCCTCCGAAATCTCTAAAAACTTCATTTCATCATATGACTGCAAATGATGTTGTGCCAAAATATCCTTAATATTCTGTCTGCCACTTGGAATTACCCGTTCCTTTACCCATAAAAAACTGATATCCCTTGGAATCGTATAAATCTTTCGTTTTACATAACTGGTAAACAGTAACGGTGCTGTCCACTCGTCCAAATACTCTGGTAGTTCTACTATACAGTTTTTTTCTTTTTCATAATAGAGAAGTATTCCTGCCAAGAACGCATTTTCTGCATCAATTATTTCAAAGATTTTCATATATCTTGTACCTCTTATAAATCATATTCCAAATCTTATCCCTGAAAGCTTCTGATAAGATTGTTTCCAATCCATCAAAAATCATGTTTCGATCTGTCTCGTTTAATTTATTTTTAAATAGGTATCCACATTCCTTTATAAGATCTAAATTTTCATAGCAGGAATATCCTCCAATAAAATTCTGGCATCGTTTATCTTCCAGAATATCAAATTTCGCTACATCCCCATCCGAAATACAGGAATACAGCAAGGACAAACCATGATCAAACAGTGGAGCAATTCGTAATGTATGTGCTCTGGTATTTCTTAAAATTTCAATATTTGCCCCATGACGATCCCTGTTGAGTATCAGATAATCAATCGCAATCATTTGATCAATATATTCTTTCCAGCCACATCGCACACAAAAATCATAATGTGTCTCCCCTTTCTTTGCATTTGTCCTATAATAGTCATCCAATGCAATTTTACTCTCACCTCTCTTTTTAAAATCTTCCGAAGCACATAAATACGTATTATATATTCTGCCCTCTATTTCAATATCCGCATGAATCAATTCATATGCAAGATGCTCAACGCCCAGCAATGTAAGCAACCGGTCGACAATTATTTCGTTGACACACTCATGCCCTATAACCCCATTTACCGGATCAAAATTAGACAGTTTGTAATAAATCTTTTTTCCATTGATAGATGATTCCGACTTTAAAAAAGTTCCAGCAGTTCCACTAGAACTTCTGATATGTGACCATTTTAAATATGTGAGATCCTGTGTTTTCATAACAATTTGATTGCTCATTACCATCGGCGCCTCCTTGTTTTTTATTTAACGCACGTCAAATACATTTGTTATATCATATAATATTATTTGACGCGCGTCAAATAAAATGCAGTTTTGAACATAAAAAAGAAGTAGCATAACTTTATTGTCACAGTTATGCTACTCGTCTCTTTTATAATTATAATTTGAAATCGCTTTCTATCGATCTTTGCATCAGCATTTCATTCGTCTGGTATTTTCCATAATAAAAGGCTTCGCTTCTTCCTGTCCCCACTGCGTATCATACATCCCCATCAGATACTGATAGAGCTGCTTCCGGTTATCAAATTTAATCACCTGATATGGCAGAGCGAAGGACAGTTTCTCCACAAATAAAAGTTTTCCTTCCTTCGTCGGAACAAGCACCCCGGCATGCCCGACAAACAATTCATTTTCTTCCTTGCCAAAGCTGGAATGAAATACAACCGTTATCAATGATGCCTTTGTCTTTTTAGAAATAGTAACACCTTTTGCCTTCAGGCTCTTTTGCATTTTTTTCACATGTGTGTCAACATCTGTTGTATATTCTGTATTCACTGTGGAAAATAACTTTTTAAATGTTGCTGTCTGCTTTTTGGTAAACTTTTTTCCGGAGCATTCTTAAGCGCATCCTGATCCATAAAGAGTTCCGTCGGATTAGCCTTTGCATTCTCATCAACTTTGATTTTATCTTTCATAAGATCAAAAGCTGTGATTCTGCAATTGTATCCAATAAACAGATCATTCTTCTTGCTCCAAAGCTCCATGATTTTGTTTTCATCATACTGCGGACTCTTTGTCATCTTTTTAAAACCTTTTTTGACAAGTCCCGTATTTTTAATGGTTTTATTATAAGTCTTTACATCGGTAAGCCATGCATCCACATTTTTCCTGGAAAGTCCGGCATCAAGCATTGCTTTTCGAACCTCTTTTTGCGATTTTGCATCCACAAGATTCGAATATGCTCCGCAATAAGTGGTTGTCTTAGCATCTATGCTGACAGGCTGCATGATTACAAAATAAGGTATCAGCAGCGTAACCATGATTACATAAATTATTTTTTTCATATGACCATCTTCTCCTTTGCAAAGAAATTTTATCATATACGATTAAAAAAACAACTTAAGTTTTCATTAAGAACGGCTGCTGCATATTTTACATTTTTACATACTTACATATTTGCTGTCCGACATCGTATAACCATCATTATATTTGATTGTCAGATATTTCGTATCTTTTCCATCTGTAAGTTTTACGTAACAGATGCCATCCTCGAAACGGTCGGTAATATCCATCTTCTGGTCTTTATAGTACAGCCAGACACTGCCGTCATCTTTATACTCCACATCCGGCTGATTGATCTGCTCCATAATCTCATCTTCAGTCAGCGGACGTTCCACTCCGTCTCCATCCATTGCGACACCTCCACCCTTTATTTCTGTGGAATTGCCATTTTCATCCGGTATTTTTATGATATACGTACTGTTGTTGCCGTCGTTGCTGATTTCGAGCGTTGCATTCGTCTGATCGCCATTGATCCAAAGCTGGATTGTTCTCTGGATACCTCCAAGATTTGCTGCGTAGGCGGTTCCTGCGCCCCCTACAAGTACGATACATGCTGCAACTGCTGCCGCGATTGTTTTCATTTTATGATGTTTCTGTCTCATTGCCATTTTTTCTACCTCCATCGAAAAATCACCGGAGGTCTGTAATACCGAAAATGCCTGCTTGTATTTTTCTTTATTCGTCATCTTCCCATTCCTCCTTTAATGTCTGTCTGAGCAGCGCCCGCCCGCGTGACAGGCGGACCTTTACATTGCTTTCTGACAAATGCAGAATCTCGGCGATTTCCCGAATGGCATAATCCTCATAATAAAACAGGTGAATGACGATGCGATACTTTTCCGGAAGTTTCATCACGGTCTCAAACAGATTTTCCGATTCCGGTGTCTCGAAGGTCAGTGTTTCCATATAATCTTCCAGCGATAATTTGTTTTTGCGCCAGAAGGTGTGATTACAGTTCTTTGCTTTGTTGATTGCCATCCGGAACAGCCATGCCCGGATATGCTGCTCGTTTTCAAATTGTTTTTTGTTCATGTGGTACTGCAAAAACGTATCCTGCACAACATCCTCAGCGTCCTCTTTGCTCTTACATACGTTAAAAGCCGCCGCGAATAAATTGTTCTGATAGCGTTCCATCAGTTCCTGTACGGATTGTCTCATGAGTCGCTCCTTTATGTTTCGTTTTTCAAAGGCCTTTCACTAATAGTACAAATGGCAGTCACAAAAGGTTACAAAAAAGAAAAAACTTGCATTATTGGAAAAATTCGCTATAATAGTCTGATTACCACAATACAAGGGGGACTTTAAAATGTTAAGCATATTTATGAAAAAACTCACAGTCAATCAGGCCCGAAATGCTGCCAACACATCACCAAACGCACTTCTTATCGACTGTCGCCCAAAGGAAGATTACGCACACGGACATGTTGGAAATGCAATTAATTTTCCGATTGATAAGATCACAGAAGAACGTGTATGTCACAGAATCCCGGATAAGGAGACTGCACTTTATATTATAGGCGGGTATTATCATAAGCCGACAGAAGCTATGAAGAAATTTAAAAAGTTGGGATATAAAAATCTGACTTTTGGTGGCTATATGGAAGAGCATCATGGAATGCTGACCCGCTAGATCTAGGGCGCCGATTCCATAAGGGGAGCTGCCTGGCGCGGTCCCCTTATGGACGCCTCTTCCTTCAAAATCTAATAACTTCATTTCACCTCAATTTTACTCCCTCAAAAATTTTTAAAACCATTTTTCTATTTTTGATAGAATACATGAAAAAAGTTCGTAATACCAATTGTAATTACAAAACCACTCAGATGCATCGAGAGAAGCCATCGGCATAACAAAGCGGGTGGGGAAGGATATGAAACTTATGAAAATAGGAGAAAAAAATTATATTAAACAACTCCGGCTTCATAATGAAAAGGCACTTGCCTATGTCATTGATGAATATGGAGGACTGCTTATGTCGGTGATCCGTAAACATCTCTTTTATCTGCCTGAGAAACAGGAAGAATGTTTTGATGATGTTCTGCTTAAAATCTGGCAGAATATAGAAAGCTTTCATGAAGAAAAGAGTACGTTTCGGAATTGGGCGGCTGCAGTGGCAAAATATCAGGCAATTGACTATCTAAGGAACTATCGCAAAGAGCTTCAGACGATGAATATTGAAGATGCAGTGATCGTACAGGAAGACAAAGCACTTGCTGAAATGATAGAAAAAGAAGTCAATTCAGAAGTAGAAAAATGCTGGCATGTTTAAATCCATGGGACAGGGAACTTTTTTATAAACTATATGTGGAAGAAGAAAGCATGACGCAAATAAGCCACGAAACCGGCATGAAACCAGAAGTCATATATAACAGACTTTCACGAGGAAGAAAGAAAATACGCAAAAACTTATTAGAAGAAAGAGGTGCCTGAGTATGGGAAAAAATATTTATGAAATTTTGAACGATGTAAAAATAAATGAAGATGAATATGAAAAAATAAATCTAACCGACCTTGATAAAGCACAGAAACAAAAGCGCATTTTGAAAAAGATAAAGAAAGATAATAAATCACACAAAAATATAAGAAGAGCTGCCTTAGCAACAGCAGCTGCATGTGCTGTTATAATTGGAGCTGCCGGGGCCGCAAACCCTGCAATGGCGAAGAATTTATTCAGCAGCACAATAGGAAATCTTATAGAAAACCGTCAGGGCACAAAAGATGAAGCTGAAGCAAAGATTTATGAAAAGATTGCAGAAAAATCTATGACCGCTCAGGAGGAGACGGCCAGACATCAGGATAAAACCTACAATACGAGCGTAGATGTAAACGGAGTGAATGTGTCTATCTCGGATATCTATTGTGACGGATATATCGTGTATTACACAGCCGTATTAAAAACGGATAATGACCTGTTGAATCAGGCTGACTTTATAAGTTCCGGAAAAGGAAGTGATATTGTCACCGTAAATGGAAAAGAACCCGGAGGAGTCAGGATGTCATTTGAAAAGGCTTCCGATGGAACATTCGTAAAATCAGGCGAAATAGATCTGATGGATATTGGACAAAATACAGACTCCGTCTCCGATAAGGACACTCTCGAAGTTGAATGTTCTATGGAAAATCTGACGGGTTACAAGAATGACGAGTGGGATAAAAATGGAGAATATAAAAGTACAGGAACTGTGGATGGTGAGTGGAAAATGAGCTTCCCTGTGACAGTAGACCGCTCGTCAAACGTAACATATCAAGTAAACAAAGAAGATCATGGAGTACAGGTCTGTGATGTTGTGAAAACAAAAGCCGGGCTGGTACTTACAATAGAAACTCCTGATTTTACCCAAAAACCTTATAACGATCCGTACAATGATCCTGATCTGGCTGTTGTCGATGCTGATGGAAACACTCTGCAATGGCTGTATGGTGGAATTTATAAACAGAATGACGATGGAACAGCAACTTATAAAATTATGGTGCTTTATGAAAATCAGACAGACCTTACGTTTGAAGTAACAAATAAAAATGTCGATGGAAAGAAAATTGCCTCCATTGATTTTCAGATTCATTAAGTTTGTAAGTGTGTCAAGTTAAGTGTGTAAGTTTTTGATTTTGTTGTGGTGGTCGATAAATCGACCACCACTTATGGATGCCGTTTTCTCTTGCAGTACCAAAAGAAATTATACCACAAAAGCACAAGCACTCCCCCTAAAACCAATGCCCTCACCAGCAATGGCATATGCCCATCTCCCAATCCGAACTCTATAACAAAAAACAGAGATATTGCAATCCACAGCCCAAACCAACCCCACAAAAACACTTTTTGATTTCTGACCTTATGAAACAAAAGCTGAAAAAGCGGATCTCCACTCACTTTATAAAACTCACTGTATTCTGAGAAATCGCTGGCAAGTTCCTCCAACTCGGCAAAGCGGTGTCCCTTTTTCTCTTCTTCTTTTACATAACTGAGATAAAAATCTATATTTTGTCCATCATACGCATGGTCTGCGACCAGTTTTCGGCATAAATCCATAGATCCCTGAATTTCCTGCTGTTTATGCTGTAACTCCAACAACTGCTGCTGGACCATCTCCTCCAAAGAGTTCTGTCCATCCAGCACACATGCTATTTTTTCGAGTGGCATATCCATCTTTCGATATAGAATAATCTGCTTCAGCCGCTTTACATCCTCTTCCATATAATCCCGATATTTGCTCTGCTCATTTCGTTTTGGCTCAATCAGTCCTTTTTTTTCATAAAACCGGATATTGCTGATACTTAATCCGGTCTGTTCCGCTACTTCTCCAATTTTCATATATACACTTCCATTCATTGTGCTGACACTATCCTGGCTTTGTCTGTTATCTCTTTCGGAAAATCCATCATTTCCATGAGATCGATTGCATTGGTTCTGACAGCAATTCCTGGTTTCATTTTGTAAGGAAAAATAATATCTTTTCCACATATCTGACTGTCAAAATAATAAGTTTCATACAAATCTTCTTCGGCTTTCACTAATTCCAGATCATGCGTTGCGACCAACAAAAATCCCGGTTTTTGCGCCATATACAAAAGAATCGCTTTCGACGCTCCCAACCGTTCCCGCGTATTGGTTCCCTTTAATATTTCATCGATTACAAACAGTACCGGTTCTCCCTTTTCGATCTCATCAAGCATCCGTTTGAGATATTTCATTTCCCGCATATAATAACTTTCTTTCTGCACCACATCATCCCGAAGTGCCATAGAAGTCATTACTTTTATTGTAGGCATTTTTACATTTTTTGCAACACAGGTATGGATCGTCTGTGCCAGTATGACATTGATCGCGACAGCTTTCATAAAGGTAGATTTGCCGGATGCGTTCGCTCCTGTAAAAATAGCGCCTTTTTGCAACTCTATGCTGTTTGCAACACCATCGTCCATAAGCGGATGACAAATTTCCTCCAGCCTTATGGAACCGGATTTCTGTATCATGGGACTGCACCAGTTTTTCAGACTTTTCCGGAAAGAAACGATTGCAATGTCCGTATCAACATCCCCCACAAATTCATATAATTGTAAAGTTTCTTTTCTGCACTTTCTCAGGGCTTTTTCTATATGGCAAAACGCCACGATATCATATAATGTAACGCCTGCAAGATAATCCTGCACAATGCCAGTCAGATCTCCTGTGACACTTTGATATTTTCTTGCCTGCCAACGCCCCATCTGTTTTGCCAGCTTCCTTGTTTTCTCCAGTGCCTGCATAATTTCTTCATCTGCATACAATTGGTTACCTTCGAAGCTTTTTATCATCCAATTGCAAAAATCCAATGCCACTTTCATATTTACCACTGCAAACAGATTTCCTTCATATTTGTTTTTGGCATGCAGATAAATAAGCAAATTGACTGTGGCAACGATAAGAAGTCCTAGCCCCCATACATTGCTTCGCGCCAAAACAGTTCCGGCCAGACAAATGGCCAGCAGCACCTGCTGCAGATACAGTCCGATACAGGAAGTAACCGGCCAATTGATTTCATCCATCAGAAACAATGGCAAATAATAATTTTCTTTTTGTTTCCCGATATGTGAAAGCTTTTCTTCCACTTTGATGCGGGATGATTCCTGACACGAAAAAAACGCAATTCGCTTTTCCATCCTCTGGAGTTCCTGTCTATTTTTACAGCCACGAAACCGATAATATAAAATCTGTTCTCCCATGTATGTTCTCGTATGATTGATCCGTGCAAATACACGATCCATCTCCAGATCATTCCATGTCACATCATCGACCCATTCCTGATTGGAATCTTTTCTTCTCCTTTGCTCATACATTTCAATTTCGTGCATGCGAAGCTGTAAAGATTCCCAGGTTTCCATGTCCATTGGATTTTTTCCGAATTGCGTTTTTATTCTGTTTTTCTGTTTTTTCTCTGACCACCGGTTCATAAGTTCCCTCCATTTCCAGAATTCTGGTCAGAATATAAACCATGAACCAGGGTGAGAGTCAAGAATTATTTTTCCGATATACCATGCGCCGCACAAAATAATAACAGATCACCTGCATCACGATTGTTGCAATCCACGATCCCGGATAGGAAATAAACAGAAAATACAGTGATCTATGTGTTGGAAACAGTCCATAGATCCATATGATTCTTGTTCCTACCGTACCAATAACCGAAAGTATCATCGGCACCATAGAATATCCCATTGCACGCAACGCACCCGGAAACAGATCCATAATTCCACACAGAAAATACGGAACCGTCGTAATCGAAAGAATCTCCATCGCACTCTCGATTACCTTCGGGCTCTTGGTATAAATCTTAAGAATCTGCGGTCCGAAAATATAAAATCCGCATCCCAAAACCAATGCAATTCCCATCGTCAGGATCAGACAATCTTTCAGCACGCGGTCCATTCTTTTATACTTTCCGACACCAAAATTCTGGCTTGTAAAACTCATACATGCCTGTGTCACCGAGTTAATGGACATGTACAAAAAGCCTAACAGGTTGTTCGCAGCCGTATATCCTGCCATCTCTGTAGAACCAAACGAATTTACCGATGACTGTAACAATGCATTGGAAAAGTTGATGACCGTACTTTGCAGACCTGCCGGTATACCAACCTGAAAAATCTGCTTTACATAAACGCCTTTGATACATAATTTTGAAAAGCGAAGCTGATAACTTCCCTCTGTGCGATAAAGGCAGCGCAAAACCAGAATACAGGAAAGACACTGTGAGACAACTGTTCCGATGGCAACACCCGCCACGCCGAGATGCGCACCTATTACAAGTGTCAGATTTAACGCCGCATTTACCACTCCGGAAATGATCAGGAAAATGAGCGGCCGCTTGGTATCTCCTACTGCCCGCAAAATTGCTGCGCCATAGTTATAAAGCATAAAAAACGGCATTCCAATAAAATAAATACGCATATAAAGGGTAGACAGATCAATGACATCCGACGGTGTTCCCATCAGTTGTAATGCGCCATGGGAAAAAGCAATGCCGACAATCCCCATAACAATTCCGCTGATCAAAGCCAGCGAAATCGCTGTATGTACTGTCTCTGACATTTCTTTATCCCTGCCTGCTGCATAAAAACGGGCTGCAATAACATTGGCTCCTAACGAAATTCCGATAAACAGATTCGTAAACACATTGATGAGTGCAGTTGTTGCACCGACTGCCGCCAGCGACTGCTTTCCACTGAATTGTCCAATGACAACAATATCCACCGCATTGAACGTCAGCTGCAACATTCCTGAAAGCATGAGCGGCAATGCAAAGGATATCAGTTTATCCATGAGCGTTCCATTGCACATATCAATCTCATATTTATTCTTCTTCAAACTTCGACACCTCTTACGAAATAAAGTCTTTGCATCCAATATGCCTACGCAATTTTACACCCTTTATTCGATAATGTCCAGTTCAAACAGCCTTGCCATTACCGGTTTTTCAAACGTTACGGTTATCGTATAATCTTCGTTTACATGGATATGTTCTGCCTCCT
The DNA here is from genome assembly GCA_900552085.1 of uncultured Lachnobacterium sp. Taxonomy (GTDB): domain Bacteria; phylum Bacillota; class Clostridia; order Lachnospirales; family Lachnospiraceae; genus Roseburia. The sequence continues at coordinate 5,664 of URYB01000007.1, read as the reverse complement.
CCTGCGGATAGGTCTGCATGACATCCAGCCGTGCACCCTCCTGCAGTTTCCTGTATTTCTCCGGGAGAGCAGAAAATGTACAGGTATCCGCTTCTCCCCCACGTCTCCAGACGCTCAGATAAAATTTCTGCCGATTCTCTCCCGCCTTTTTCGGTGCTTCCACCCCATAGGCAAGCCAGGAATCATCCGCCTGTGCCAACCCCAGCGGCCAGTACGGCAGACCATCCCTTATGTCTTCGCGCATCTGCTTGTAGCAGGCAATCCCTTCTTTTACAAGAGCAAAACGTTCCTGTGAGATTTTTGCAAGATGTCCGCTCTGGTGCATACGCAAAAGCATGGTATTGACCATATTAAAAATAGTTTCTTCCCGATCACCATCCATAAGCGGATAGGACCACACTGCTGCCTGTTCCGGCGCCACTGCAGTTGCTGCATTGGCAGAAATCTGTGCATACTTGTCATACTCTTCCTGATCGCTCGTAGACTGAATGCTGCATCGTGATAATAGCGCATAATCCATGCGCAGTCCGCCACTCGAACAGTTTTCGATCACAAGTCCCGGATATCGCACAAACACAGAATCAAGCCACGCCAGATATGCGCGCTCATGCGCAAGCAGACCTTCGCCGTAACTGTCTGCCTGTAATTCCGTACCAATGCCCGGCTCAATATTGTAATCCATCTTGATATAGCCTACACCATATTCATTTATCACGCGGTCAATAACTTCATTGGCATGCGCGATAACTTTTGGATTGCGGAAGTCCAGCTGATAGCGGCTTCTGTCATAAATGCGCTTTCCGTGCCGGACAAAAAAGCAGTCATCTGTCAGATCTTTTAATTTCGGACTGTGTATGCCGATGACTTCCAGCTCCAGCCAGATGCCCGGTACCATCCCCTTGCTTCGAATGTAATCCGTCACTTCCCGGACCCCATTCGGGAAACGCTCACGGCTCTCTTTCCATTCTCCGACACTGTCCCACCAGATACCGCTGTCATACCAGCCGGCATCGATCACAAAGTATTCGCATCCTGCTTTTGCTGCCGCATCAATCAGTGGAATTTCTTTCTCTGTTGTCGCATCTCCCCACAGACAGTTCATGTAATCATTAAAAATGACCGGAAGATTTTCATTGTCGGCATTTGCCCGTCGAATCTTTCGCCGATAGGAAGTAATTGCAGAAAAAGCGTTTGAAATATTCGCATCCACTGCTGCAACAGAAACCGGAACCGATGTAAAACGCTCCTGCGGTTTCAGATTTTTGCAAAAATGCGACTGAATCTCATTCGGACCACTGACATTTAACACATAATGATCATTCTGGTCTGCAATTTCATAGTGCCAGGAACCATTGTGCTCAATCTGCCAGAGCAGTCCCGTATCCGCTGCTTCGTTGCGCAGCAGCCCCATCGGCAGATACTCTTTTGTCGACCAGTTTCCCGTATTATAAACTTCAATCGTCTTAGAGGTTCTTCGAATGCTCTTCGTCTGTGTCACCGGGAATCCCAGATCCGCAAAGGTGTATTCCTTCCAGTTCAATTCCTTCTGCCATCCATTGTGTGGGATATACAGACGATTGCCCTCTTTCTCCAATCCTGAATAAGTAAACGAGGAAAGATAGGTCAGCACCTGCTTCTCCGGACCCTCATTGATCACAGTATTGATAAAACGTGCCACTGGAACATCATTATAAAACTGAATTTCCGTATCCACGCACACATTGGTAAGCGGATCTCTCTGCCGGATAGAAAGTTTCCGTCCATTTTCATTTCTGGTATCTTCCATGGATTCGTACAAAAGGAAACAGCCTGGTGCTGTCACAACATACTTATTTCCATGTCTTTCATACGGTCGGTCATAACCGGCTAGTTCCAGCTGCACAAGTGGAAATCCCTCATCCATCATAGTCTGATTCGATTCGTTCCGATATTTTTCCATCAATGCTGATTTTTCCATCGGTTTCGATGAAAAATGCTGCAGTTTGATCTGCTTTTTATTTGTAATTCCAAATATGAGAAATATACCATTTTCTTCGATTTCGATAATTTGCTTCCAATATTTCTGATCCATATCTTGTGTCTCCTTTTCAAAATTTGATACACTGAACATCAATTGAATCCATCATAATCTGTTTGCGATTGCCTTGTCAACTGTCTGGGCACTTCTAAAAAAATTTCCTATACATCAAAAAATAAGAGGAAACCTTACCGATTTCCTCTTATTCTTACTTTCTGTTTTGTATTCCTATTTTGTAATCTGAAAACTTCTTGTAATTGGTGCAGCCTGATAATTTCCACCAAGTGTCACAACTGTAACCACATAGCGTCCTGGCTCTGTTGGAGGTGTTGTTGTACTTGAGTATGGTTTCCATTTGCTCGTGAAACCAGAATACAGATAATGTACATTGTCCTGACTGATGCTTACATCACCATCACTGGATAATGTTGCTTTGAAATCAAAGTCTGCGGCATCTGCTGCAGATATTTTTCCGTTTGCAAAATTCTGATTCCATGTCAGCTTCACGCCTTTGAGATGCATTCTCACAAGGAGCGTTCCCATACCAACACCGGTCTTATAATTCTTATTATCTGTAATTGCAGCTACGGTATAAAGTCCTGCACGGTTTGGTGTGCCGAAAGATACTCTTACAGAATCTGCAACGGAAGGAAGCTTATTGATCACTTCAAGCAGCTGTCCAAATGTGCCAGTGTCAATATTTAATTTTTTTAATACATCAAGCAATTCCTGTGTGCTGAAAAGTTTTCTCAACTCACCAACAGTCATTCCGTCCTGCATCATCTGGGTGAAAGATTTTCCATATACTTTGTTCATAACTGGATCTAATACTTTCAATACTGCAGAATTTGTATATTTTTCCGGAAGTTCAAGATAAATGCCTGCAGTAACATTACTTGTCATACCTGCATAAACCGTATAAACATCAAATTTATCTGCCGGATCAGTTGTTACAAATCCCTCCGGAATTGCATCTCCTGCATAGATATTTGTTGTCTTTACTTTTACTTTAACCTTTGCTTTATTTACTGTAACAGTGCCTTCTGCTGCCACAGATGGACGATAGTCGGCATTTCCTTTGTAAGCAAGTCGAACCTTCTGCTCTCCTGCTCCCATCTGTAAATAGGTAAGAAGATTAACCGTTCCTCCTTCAATCGGAGCCCACTGATTTACTCCACCGTCAATACCGGAAACATCATTGCTTCCGTAATATTCCATCGTAAAGTCATCAACACTTAAAGAATCCTTTTCCGGCAGCGTGCTGTTCTCCCAGTCGATAAGCTGATCAAACATTTCCTGTTTCATAGCTGCGGCATCCATATTATAAGTAAAAGAAGCGCCTTCTTTACATACAATTGCACTTGCAATACGATTATCTTCTATTGTCACCTTTACTTCGACGGAAGTTCCCTTGTATTCTTTATTTCCGTCCCATGCAATACGGATCGTCCATTCTCCCGGACCAAACTTACTGAATGTATTGCTCCAGTCTGCAGTATCTAACGGTTTCCAATTCTTAATCACATCAGCTCCTGCATTATATGTAAGTGTAACATCTTCAAATCCAATGTTTTCCGGATTTGTTTCAGCAACAACAGCCTCGTAAATTGCCTTTGCAGTTGCCTCATAATCATAAGACTGATCCGCATGAAATGCCATGCCAACTTCATATGGTGCATCCTTCAATGTGAAAGAAGATTCCTCTCTTCCCTGAATCTGTACCTCTGTCTCAACGCTAACGGCGGTATTTTCTTTATCGCCTGCATAGTGGTAACGAACTTTCTGTGCGCCTTCCGGAATTCCAGGATAAGTAAGTCCGTTTACTTTTCCACCTTCTACCGGCACCCAGGCATGTCCTAAACTTCCGACTGCGCCTGTTGTTGCCGTTGCATAGTATTCAATTGTTAAATTCTCTGCAGTAAGATTTGCCGGGCTACTCTGCTCTACATCTACAACCTTTGCAAAAAGCGCTGCTTTTACTGCATCATAATCGACACTCAGATCATCCTTGTAAACAAGCTTAACCATTGGATTCTCTTTGCAGACAATCACAGAAGTATTCTTTCCAATGCCAACTGTAACCTCTGTCTCTGCTGTTGTTCCATGATACACATCATTTCCCGCATAGGAAATCTGAATCTTATAAGTTCCTACAGAAATTGCCGGATACGTCAGTCCCGCACTTTTCCCACCTTCCAAAGGCATCCATTCCTGGACAAAACTTCCGAGTGGTTTGGATGTTGTTTTGGCATAGTATTTGATTTCAACATCTTTGCATGTCAGATCCGGGCTTATGGACTGTACAATTGTCTGGAAAATACTTTCCCGTAATGCATCATAATCCACATCCCCATCGTCATTATACTTCAGCCCAACTTCTGCACCATCTGCAAGCACAATGGAAGAAGAAAGTTTATATACTCTGTGAACGGTAACCGTCTCGTCACTGCCCTTGAAACGAATCTGGTAATCTCCTTCTCCATTATCCGCGAAAGCCGGATGTGTATACTTTGTCTTAATTAACTTTCCGGTCTCTGAAGTAAATCCGCGGATACTTCCAAAAGATGCGTTTCCTGAAATACCTATACTGGTTTTTCCTTCACAGTAGTACTCCCATTCCAGACTCTGAAGATCTACCTGATCTGCATTTGCTACAAGTGCCTGTCCCAGAATTTCTTTTACGGTTGTCTCATCCGCTCCCTGTGGGATTACAGCAGTTCCATCCTGTAACTGTGGAGTAGCTTCTTCTTCTGACTCTTCTTCCAAAGATTTCTGCGCATTGTCTTCTGCGGCTTTTTCATCTGACTCTGTCTGTGCAGTTTCATCATTCTGTGCAGCTTGATCATTCGCTGTACTTGCTGAAATGTCAGCCTCCTGCTGTACCTCAGCCGGAATTTTCTGCGCATATACAGTCTGCTGTGCAACCGGCTCAGCCATAAGTGCTGCAGCCAAAATTACAACAAGCAGTTTTTTACCTTTTTTTGTAACCATTGTGTTCTCCTCTTATGTAATTATTTCTATTTTCATAAATATATGATATGAAACTATGCAAGTGTATAACTTTTTGGTCACCCTGTGTGTCATAATAGATGTCAGTGAAGCAATAAGATATTTGTGGTAGAATGAAACTATCATAGGAAGGAGCTTCACAATGAGATATAGTCCAGAATTTAAGGAGGCAATGCTTCGCAGAATGCTACCTCCAAACAATGAGTCAATTACTAAAATAGCCAAGGAGGAAGGCATCAACGAGCAAACACTTCGTAACTGGAGAGATAAAGCCAGAAAAGAAGGTGTTGCTGCCCCAGGAACTAACGCGCAATCAGATGATTGGAGCACACAGGATAAGTTTCTTATAGTTGTTGAAACAGCAAGTATGAATGAAACAGAGCTTGCTGAGTATGCCCGTAAAAAAGGCTTATATGTTGAGCAAATCAAAGCATGGAAAGATGCATGTATGAATGCCAACGGCGGTATTGCGAAAGAAGCAGCAAAGTATAATCGAGAATTGAAAGAGTCCGAAAAGGAACGGAAAAAACTCGAAAAGGAACTTCAACGCAAAGAGAAGGCTTTGGCAGAAGCGGCTGCTCTGCTAGTGCTGTCAAAAAAAGCAAATGCGATCTGGGGGGATCCAGAGGACGTTCAAT
>URYB01000006.1 GCA_900552085.1 uncultured Lachnobacterium sp. | reverse complement strand
AACCCCGGCAACAAAACAGACGCTGCCAATCAAACAGCCGTGTCCACAGACGCGGATTGCCATGACTGGTACTCCAATCGAAAATGACCTGACCAATTTGTGGTCGTTGTTTGATTTTATAGATCATGGTCTGCTTGGTACATCCAAAGAGTTCCATGAATTTACCAAAGGACTGGAAGAAAATCCACAGGGATATGCAAAGTTAAAATCCATGATTACTCCGTTTATGCTCCGTCGTGTCAAAACGGACAAGACTGTCATTGCAGATCTGCCGGAAAAGGTGGAAATGACAGATTTTGCACAGCTGACCAGAAAACAGACCATTTTGTACCGCAAGGTGGTTTCGGATATGGAGCAGAAAGTCCGGCAGATGGAGGTAGAACACAGCATTTCCCAGTTCGCGAAAAAAGGTATTGTGCTTACGGCAATCATGAAGTTAAAACAAATCTGCAACCATCCGGATCAGTATCTGGGACAGGATGTCTATACACCATCAGAGAGTGGAAAATTTCAGCTTTTGAAAGAAATCTGTGAGACAATCTATGAAAAGCGTGAGCGCGTGCTGGTTTTTACGCAGTTTAAGGAGATTGCGGACGATCTGGCAGCGTATCTGGAGACCGTTTTTCATGCTAAGGGCTACGTACTGCACGGCGGGACACCTGTGGCAAAACGGACGGAGATTGTGGATGCATTTCAGGGAGAAGCCTATGTACCGTTTATTGTACTGTCTGTCAAAGCGGCGGGAACGGGACTGAATCTGACAAAAGCCAATCATGTCATTCATTTTGACCGCTGGTGGAATCCGGCAGTAGAAAATCAGGCAACGGACCGGGCATTCCGGATCGGGCAGAAAAAAGATGTGATCGTACATAAATTTGTCTCTCAGGGAACGATTGAGGAGAAAATAGATGCGATGCTGGAATCCAAAAAGGAACTGGCGGAAAATGTAATCGGAAGCGGTTCCGAAAAGTGGATTACGGAGTTAAGTAACGAAGAATTGTTCTCATTATTGCGATTGGAGTAAACAGTATGCGAAGATATTGGGAAATTGATCAGACATTTGCCCAGCCGAGTGAATCTCTGTTAAAGAAAAATTTAAAAGAGAGTGTAAAAAAGCAAAAGGAAAAGGGGAATAAGCTGGAGCCGGTTGTTATTTCCGGCAGGACAATTGCAAAAAGCTGGTGGGGCAAAGCCTGGTGTGACAATCTGGAGCGCTATGCAGATTTTGCGAGCCGGCTGGAGCGCGGGAAGCGCTATGTGCGGACCGGGACAGTAATCGACTTGAAAATCCAGAAAGGAAAAATCATTGCAAGAGTGCAGGGAACCAGAAAAACTCCCTACCGTGTGGAAATCCGTATCAGCCCGCTCACAGAGAAAAAGTGTGAAGCGATTCTTGAACGGTGCGGTAAGATTGAGACTCTGGAACGATTACTGTCCGGTGATTTCCCAGATGAAATGAAAGAACTGTTTCAGGGAGAGGATGGTCTTTTTCCACAGCCAAGCGAGATTAGTTTTCAATGTAGCTGTCCGGACTGGGCATTGATGTGCAAACATGTGGCAGCAGCACTATACGGTGTGGGGGCACGGCTTGACACAAATCCGGCACTGTTTTTTGAATTGCGTGGAATCGAGATCGGGCGGTTTGTGGATGTGGCACTTGCCAATCGTGTGGAACGGATGCTTGAGAACGCACAGAAACCAAGTGCAAGAATTATGGAGGATGAAGAGGCGGCACAGAAACTGTTTGGTGTATTTGGGAGGGCATAACAATGGGAATCTATGTTAATCCGGGAAATGAAGAATTTAAAAAGGCAATAAATTCAGAAATATATGTAGACAAGACAATGTTTCTTGCATTTACAAATCATAATTTAAATACAGAACATCAGAACATCTGCGTCAGCCGTCCACGGCGTTTTGGAAAATCCATGGCGGCCAATATGCTGGCTGCTTATTATGGAGCAGATAAAGATTCACGCATTTTATTTGAACCATACAAAATAAGCAAAGACAGCAGTTTTGAGGAACATTTAAACAAATACAATGTGATACAGGTCAATATGATTGATTTCATGACACGTACATCTTCCGTAGAGGAATTGATTGATTATCTGCAACGACGTATTCTTTGGGACTTGAAAAAAGCATATGGGGATCTGGAATGTTTCGACTGGAATGATCTGGTGGAAGTATTGCAAACGATTTATGAGAAAACGAAACGTGCATTTGTAATTATTATCGATGAATGGGATTGTATTTTTCGTAAATATCCGAGCAGTCATGAGGATCATATTAAGTATCTGGATTTTCTTCGGTTCTGGCTCAAGGGAAAATCCTATATTGTGCTTGCTTATATGACAGGTATCCTTCCAATCAAGAAATACGGGGAGCATTCTGCCTTAAATATGTTTGATGAATATTCGATGACCAATCAGCGGGAACTGGCAGAATTTACAGGATTTACAGAAAATGAGGTAAAGGAATTGTGCAAGCAGTATGATATGCCATATGATAAGACGAAGCAGTGGTACGATGGCTACGACTTAAAAGGCGTGCAGATCTATAACCCACGATCGGTTGTCATGTCAATGCTTGGACATGATTTTGACAGTTACTGGACAAAAACAGAGACATATGAGGCATTAAAGAAGTATATTCAGATGAATCAGTATGGATTGAAGGAACTTACGACGCGGTTAATTGCAGGAGAGCATATTCCGGTAAATCCGGCTAAGTTCCAAAATGATATGACCACATTTGCCAGTGCGGACGATGTGTTGACATTGTTGGTTCATCTGGGCTATCTGACGTATGACTTTTATGCACAGGCTGTCTGTATTCCAAATCAGGAAGTACAGAAAGAGTTTATTAACTGCATTGAGGATGGTGGATGGGAACCGGTTATGGAGGCTATCCGGCAATCAGCAGATCTGATGGAAGCTACTCTTCGTGGGGATGAGAAATATGTTGCAAAACAGATTGAAAAGGTACATGAGGATAATATTTCTATTCTGAAATATAATGATGAAAATTCTTTGGCATGTGTACTGTCATTGGCGTATTATTCGGCAAAGAAAACACATGAGATTTATCGGGAACTGGCTGGGGGCAAAGGATTTGCAGATTTGGTGTTTGTTCCACGCAAAAACGTTTCGGAACCAGCGATGATTGTAGAATTGAAGTGGAATGAATCGGCTGAGACAGCGGTTGCACAGATTCGTAGGAAAAAGTATGTGAACGCTTTGAAGGGGTATGCAGGAACAATTCTTGTTGTTGGTATTAATTATAAAAAAAATGAAAAATTATATACATGTAAAATAGAACGTATTATGAAGTAACACAGATACGAATAAAAAACTATTTCAAAACAGGACCGATAGAAAATTTTTCAAAGGCCCTGTTTTTTTGAAACTTTTTCCAAACACTCCTGCGTCTAATAAATAGAAAGGAGAAATGGCAGCATGACAGGAAACAAAATAAGTAAAGCCATCGAACAGGAAATTTTATCATCCTACGAGAAACTTTACCGACTTGCCTTTTCTTATATGAAAAATGAGCAGGATGCCATGGATGTTGTACAGGAAAGCGTGTACAAGGCCATGAAGAATGCGGGGCAGGTCAAAGATGAAAAGTACATAAAGACATGGCTGTGGCGTATAACAATCAACACAGCGGTGGATGCCACAAGAAAGCAGTCGAAATTCGTGAGTGATGAACAGGTAGCCGAGGAAGGTCGGGAAGATCACTATGAGGACATGGATGTTTTGAATGCTTTGGAAACACTCGACGAACGAGAAAGGAAAGTGATTATCCTGAAGTATTTTGAAGAGTGGACCATCGGAGATATCGCAGCAATGCTGAAAGAAAATCCGAACACCGTGAAATCAATACTATACCGCAGTTTAAAAAAATTAAAAGTGAAAGTGGAGGAGCAGATCGCATGAGCAAATTAGATGAAATGAAAAAAAATTATGAGAATATAGAAATTCCGGAAGAATTAAGGGAAAGAGTGGAAAAAGGCATAAGTGAAGGAAAGCAGGCGAGTAAGCACCATATTCTTCCATTTACAAAAGGAATCGGCATTGTAGCTGCCGCATGTGCCGCACTTGTTGTTACCGTGAATGTGAATCCTACGGTCGCACAGGCTATGGAGGGCGTTCCGGTACTTGGCTCGATCGTAAAAGTGGTGCATTTTACGACTTATTCTGACAAGCAGGAAAATAAGCAGATGGAAGCAAATGTGAAGGTGCCAGAGGTAGAAGTTGTCGGAAAGGACGGAAAAGTTCTGACGAAAGAATCCAAGGAACTGAATGCGGAGGTTTCCGGATATCTGAATGATATTATCAAACAGTACCAGAGTGATGTTGCAGCGGTAGCTGATGGAAGCCAGGGACATGAAGCAGTAACTTCGGATTATCGTATTGTGACAGACAATGACAAACTGTTCAGTCTGCGTGTTGATACGGAGATTGCCATGGGTGGTTCCGACAGCTTTACGAAGATTTACAATATCGACAAAGAAACAGGAAAGCTGATTACATTGAAGAATCTGTTTGCAGATGGAAGCAATTACAAGACCCGTATTTCCGACAATATCAAAAAACAGATGCGTGAGCAGATGAAAAAAGATGACAATCTTACTTATTCCCTTGATGATGGGGAAAAGGAGTGGGATTTTGAAAAGATTGCGGATGATGCTAATTTCTATATTAATGATAAGGGCGAGCTGACCTTTGTTTTTGACAAATATGAAGTGGCCCCTGGATATATGGGAATTGTCGAGTTTTCTGTTCCGACAGATGCACTCTCTGATATTGTAAAAGATGGATATTTGCAGTAAGTCTGTTGAAAAAACAAAAAATAATATATAACATGCATAAATTTTTTGGAAACTCGTTGCGTTTTTTGTAACTTATGATATAATAAGTACATGGTACATCCAACAGGAGTACTAAATACACAGCAAAGGGGTTGGGCATCATGAGAATCACAATTACCGGAAGAAATATTGAATTGACAGAGGGACTTAAGGCAGCCGTGGAGGAGAAGCTTTCTAAGCTGGAGAAGTATTTTACCCCGGACACAGATGTCTTTGTTACATTAAGCGTGGAGAAGGAGCGCCAGAAAATTGAGGTAACAATTCCAATCAAGGGTCACATTATTCGTTCTGAGCAGGTAAGCAACGATATGTATGTATCCATTGATTTAGTAGAGGAAGTAATCGAGCGTCAGCTGAGAAAGTATCGTACAAAGCTGGCTTCTAAGAAAATGAATGTAGCGGAAAGCTTTACACCGGATTTCATCGAGGCAGATGATGAGGACGATGAAGAAGTTAAGATTGTTCGTACCAAGAGATTTGGTATGAAACCAATGTATCCGGAAGATGCATGTGTACAGATGGAACTTACCGGACATGATTTCTTCGTATTCCGCAATGCAGAGACCGATGAAGTCAATGTTGTATATAAGAGAAAAGGAAATACATTTGGTTTGATTGAGCCTGAGTGCTAATACTTAATGACGTTGATACCGCAGATTCCAAGGAGTCTGCGGTATTTTTTGTTCCGGCACGGAAAAAAAATACCTGATTTACGAAAATAGACAAAACCGTGACGATTTTCCTATTGACTAAAATAAAAGTTATGATATTCTGATAGCGGAAACTGTAAAGGAGAGGGGATACACAGTTCCTAAGCATAATCAGGAATGGATTTTAGAGTACTATAAGGAAAGAATTATGAAAAAAAATCAAACGAATGATTGTGTTCATATTTATCTTCGGGAAGTGCTGATGGGGGAAGCGTTTTTACGTGAAATAGAAAAGTGGCTGACTGAAGTTGAAGATGAACGGATGAAGTTGTTGGGGAAATTACTCTTTGAGATTGAATTGTCAGAAGAAGAGCAATTTCACGACACATTGTATGCGTATGGAAGCTTGTTGACGGAAAAAAATTATCTTGGAAGAAAGCTTTTTGAGGAACTTGTTGTCATTATGTCGAAGACAACACAAATGAAAAGTGAATATGGAAAATTGAATGGCCGCGATTTAATAGGTAACCAGTAGATAAATTTGTTGTGACCATCCTGATTTATGCGTGGGAACCGGCAGACTGCCGGTTCTCAATTTTTTAATAGTGCTGTCAATATGCAAAAAAGTGTGCAAAAAATCAGAACCCCTTGTTTTCTCATGTGAGATGTTTATAATTACTAAGAGATGATACAGTACCTGCATCATTTTATTATAAGCAGAGGAGATCAGAAACTATGGATATCGTAGTATTAGCCGGAGGATTGAGCACAGAGCGTGACGTATCCTTCAAAACAGGAAGTATGGTAGCAGCAGCACTGAAGGAGAATGGACACCGTGTCATTTTACTGGATGTGTTTATGGGATATAGCGATAAGGAAGAGAATCTGGATGGCATTTTTGACCGTGCAGATGCAATCAGTGTAAAAGTAGACAACATTCCGGAGGTTGCGCCGGATCTGGCAGCAGTAAAAGCTTCAAGAAAAGACCAGTCCCCATGTTTCTTCGGACCAAATGTCATCCGTATGTGTCAGATGGCAGACATTGTGTTTATGGCTTTGCACGGAGAGAATGGAGAGAACGGAAAGCTTCAGGCAGCATTCGATCTGTTTGGAATCAAATACACAGGAAGTGATTATCTGAGCAGCGCCATTGCCATGAACAAAGATATGGCAAAGCAGCTGTTTGCATATGGTGATATTCCGGCACCGAAGGGAATCGGAATGACAAAAGAGACAAGAGAAGACGATGTGACAAAGCTTGGACTGACACTTCCATGTGTTGTAAAGCCATGTTGCGGAGGCTCCAGCATCGGTGTCACAATCGTAAGAGATGCCGCAGAGTTTAAGGCAGCGTTGGATGAGGCATTCAAGTGGGAAGATCATCTTGTTATTGAAGAGTATGTAAAAGGACGTGAATTTTCTGTCGGTGTGCTTGAGGGCAAAGCATTGCCGGTAATCGAGATTGCACCGATCCAGGGATTCTATGATTACAAGAACAAGTACAAAGCAGGAAGTGCGGTTGAGACCTGTCCGGCTGATTTACCGGAAGAAATTTCCGCAAAAATGCGCAGATACGCAGAGCGCGTTGCGGAAGTTATCGGTCTGGATACTTACTCACGTTCGGACTTTTTATTGGACGAGGACAATCATATTTACTGTCTGGAGGCAAACACACTCCCTGGCATGACCCCGACAAGCTTGTTGCCGCAGGAGGCTGCTGTCATCGGCATTAACTTTAACGAGCTGTGTGAGAAACTGATTGAGATTTCACTTCGTAAATATGAGGGATAATGATGTTTGGATGTTATACAAGAAATAAAGTTGACAATGAAATGCCAAATCTTACATTGGAGCATATTGCAAAGGCATGCGGGGGAACTTATGTAGGAGATCCGGCAAAGAAACAGAGAATCATCACCGGCGCTGTGACAGACAGTCGTAAAGTAGAAGAAGGTTTTCTGTTTATTCCGATCAAAGGAGAGCGCGTGGATGGACACGATTTCATTCCGTCTGTATTTGAAAAAGGCGCATTGGCTGTGCTTTCCGAGCATGAACTGGAAAATCCGGCAGGACCATATATTCTTGTGGAATCTTCCACGGAAGCAATGAAAAAGCTTGCTGCTTTTTACCGTAAGGGGCTGGACATTAAAGTCGTTGGAATTACCGGAAGTGTCGGAAAAACAAGTACAAAGGAAATGATCGCTTCGGTTCTTTCACAGAAATATGAAGTGCTTAAGACGGCAGGTAATTTCAATAACGAAATCGGTCTTCCACTTACCATTTTCCAGATTAAGAAAAAGCATCAGGTGGCAGTTCTCGAAATGGGAATTTCTGATTTTGGCGAGATGCACCGGCTTGCGACGATGGCGCAGCCGGATGTCTGTGTGATCACAAATATCGGACTTTGTCATCTGGAAAATCTTGGAACAAGAGACGGAATTCTGCAGGCAAAGACGGAAGTGTTCGAACATATGCAGCCGGATGGAACCGTTATTTTAAACGGAGATGATGATAAGCTCTGCACGAAAAAAATGGTAAACGGCAAACCGGCAATTTTTTATGGACTTGAGCAGGAAGCCGCAATTTCTGCAACGGGTGAACCGATGGCAGAGAAAAGCATTTATGCGACCGATGTAAAAAATCTCGGGTTAGAGGGTATGCAGGCAAAGATTCATACCCCGCAGGGCGATTTCGATGCGCATATTCCGATTCCGGGTGAGCATAATGTATATAACGCGTTGGCAGGTACAGCAGTTGGACTGCAGCTTGGGCTGACAATCGGGGAGATTGCTGCCGGTATCGCAGCAGCACAGACCATTGCAGGAAGAACCAATCTGCTGCATGTTAACGGAATGCTGGTTATTGATGACTGTTACAATGCCAATCCGGTGTCCATGAAAGCTTCTATCGATGTGCTCTCGCATACGTCCGGAAGAAAAATTGCTGTTCTTGGCGATATGGGAGAACTTGGAAGTAATGAGAAAGAACTGCATTACGGTGTCGGAAGAGCCGTGGCAGAGTCTGGGATTGACGTACTTTTTGCAGCAGGAGAACTTGCAGAACAGTATGCATTGGGCGCAAAATTAAATGAAAAATGTGAAATCCATTATTTTAAGACGAGAGAGGAAATGATGCCGGAATTGCAGGCGTATGTTCAGGAAGGCGATACGATTCTGGTAAAAGCATCCCACTTCATGGAATTTCCGAAAGTTGTTTCGGCATTGACAGAGTAGGAATTTCTCCGTTAGAATAAGAGACAAAGAGTATCACAGAAAGAAGAGGTAGAAACGATGGCAAATCCAGTTGTTACATTTACAATGGCGGATGGAAGCGTAATGAAAGCAGAGCTTTATCCGGAAGTTGCACCAAATACAGTAAATAATTTTATCAGCCTTGTGAAAAAAGGTTTTTACGATGGACTGATCTTTCACCGTGTAATCAAAGGTTTTATGATTCAGGGTGGAGATCCGGAAGGCACCGGTATGGGCGGCCCTGGTTATGGTATCAAAGGCGAGTTTGCACAGAATGGTGTAAAGAATGACTTAAAGCATACAGCAGGCGTTCTTTCCATGGCACGTTCGATGATGCCAAATTCCGCAGGAAGCCAGTTCTTTATCATGCACAAGGATGCACCACATCTCGATGGTGGCTATGCTGCATTTGGAAAGATTATTGAAGGACAGGATGTTGTGGATGCAATTGCAGAGACAGCAACCGATTATAGTGACCGTCCATTAGAGGATCAGGTAATGAAGACCGTTGTTGTGGAGACTTTCGGTGAGGAGTATCCGGAACCGGAGACAATGTAAGAAAAACAGAAGGCAGATTTCATAGGGATCTATGGAATCTGTTTTTTTCTAATGGTGTCAGGCTTTCTATGAAAAATTGACGATAGTGTCAAGTCCTCATAGAAAACTTGACATATAGAGGGAATGAATGATGAAATGGTTTGGGGATCCGATACTTACAACAATTTTATATATTGAGGGTGAATGGAGCCCTGTTTTGCTTCCGGATGAAATAGATGGGGCCTTTTTCTATGATGGATACAAGAATCTACGGGAGATGGAAATGGCATTTGCAAGCGGAAAGATACAAAAAGAAAATTGCCTGCTGATTGCAGCAGTCGATGAAACGCTGGCATGGGGCATGGAGAGAAATATTGCGGTGGCTGCCTATGCGAATCCGCTTTTTTCTGGACAGACATTTTCCGGCTGTACGATGGTTATTGAGGGCTTTGAGGAAGTGGATGCGGATTTTCTGATGCGGATTTTTGAGAGGTTTCATCATATTCCATGGACGATTGCGGTGACGAAACGGTGTGTGATCCGGGAATTTTGTATGGAAGATCTGGATGCGCTGATCGATTTGTATGATCAGCCGGATGTGACCTATCAGCTGGATGCAAAGGGACAGCGGCAGCCGGGGTATATCGAGCCGCTGTTTGCAAGAGAGGAAGAGGCGGAGTATCAGCAGGCGTACATCACACATATGTATGGATACTATGGATATGGGATGTGGCTTGTGTTCGACCGCGCGACGGGAACACTGATCGGCCGGGCTGGATTGGAACACCGGGATTTTGATGAGCAGACGGAACTTGAGATGGGATATGTGATTGCTCCGGCATGGCAGGGACAGGGCATTGCCACAGAAGTCTGTAACGCAATTATAAAATTTGCAAGGGAAGAACTGGATTTTCCAAGGCTGAATGCACTGACGGATGCAAAAAATGCGGCATCGATTGCGCTGCTGGAGAAACTGGGGTTTGTGTATACAGAAGATTCTGATGCGGCAGGTAGTCGGATGCGGCGTTATGTATACAACTTTTAGCACAAAAAACCATATAGATATTCTTGCAATAGTACCAAAAATAAAATATAATCTAAGTATTATATTTAGGGTGAATAAGATTAAGTAAGTGGGTGAACAGATGGCAGATATTTCTACAGAAGAATTGGAACGAATTGAGCAGGAATTTCATTCGGATACCGGAAGCATTAAAACAATTAAAGAGTTTGTAAAACCAGAGGATTTATACGCGGAACTGATCGCGGGAATTCGGAAGTATCATCCTTCCGCGGATATCAGTCTGATTGAAAAAGCATATAAGGTTGCTTACGAGGCGCACGATGGACAGGTGCGTAAATCAGGAGAAGCTTATATTATACATCCACTGTGTGTTGCAATCATTCTTGCAGAACTCGAGCTGGACAAGGAAACGATTGCTGCAGGATTATTGCACGATGTTCTCGAGGATACCGTTATGACGGAGAATGAGATGCGGGCAGAGTTCGGAGATGAAGTGCTTCTGTTGGTGGATGGTGTGACAAAGCTGCAGCATCTGCATCTGACGGATAACACAAAGAATCCGAAAGACAAGAATGCCGATCGTCTGGAGATGCAGGCGGAGAATCTGCGTAAGATGTTCCTTGCTATGGCGAAGGATATCCGTGTTATTATGATTAAACTGGCGGATCGTCTGCATAATATGCGAACGCTGAGATATCAGTCACGCGAAGCGCAGCTTCGTATCGCGCGTGAGACGCAGGAGATTTACTGTCCGATCGCACAGAGACTTGGTATCAGCAAGATCAAAATCGAGCTGGAAGATCTCTCACTGAAGTATCTGGAGCCGGAAGCATACTATGATCTGGTGGAAAAAGTTGCTTTGCGTAAGGATGTCAGAGACGGATATGTGCAGAAGCTGGTTGAGCAGGTGCGTGAGCAGATCGAGGAGGCTGGCATTAAGGCGGATATTTCCGGCAGAGCAAAACACTTTTTCTCCATTTACAAGAAGATGGTCAATCAGGACAAGACGATTGATCAGATTTATGATCTGTTTGCCATTCGTATTATTGTAGATACAATCAAGGACTGTTATGCAGCGCTTGGTATCATGCATGAAAAATATAAACCAATCCCGGGACGTTTCAAGGATTACATTGCGATGCCAAAGCCGAACATGTACCAGTCTTTGCATACCACACTGATTGGACCGAGTGGACAACCTTTTGAAATTCAGATTCGTACATTTGAGATGCACCGTACCGCAGAATATGGTATCGCGGCGCATTGGAAATACAAGGAAGCCAACAATGGTGGAGCAACATCGACGACCGTAACCGAGGAAGAAAAATTGAGCTGGCTGCGTCAGATTCTGGAGTGGCAGAGAGACATGTCGGACAACAAAGAATTCATGACGCTGCTCAAGAGTGATCTGGATCTGTTTTCGGACACGGTATTTTGTTTTACTCCGTCGGGAGATGTCAAGAATCTGCCGAACGGTTCCACGCCAATTGACTTTGCTTACAGCATTCATTCGGCGGTCGGAAATAAGATGGTCGGTGCAAAGGTCAACGGAAAGCTTGTACCGATCGATTATGTGATTCAGAATGGAGACCGTATTGAAGTTATCACTTCACAGAACTCCAAGGGACCGAGTCGTGACTGGCTGAAAATTGTCAAGAGCACACAGGCAAAAAACAAGATTAACCAGTGGTTCCGCAGTGAGCTGAAAGAAGAAAATATACTGCATGGCAAGGATTTGATTACTGCCTATGCAAAATCCAAGGGAATCAATTTCTCGGATATTAATAAGACAGAGTATCAGGAGAAAATTATCCGCAAATATGGATTTCATGACTGGAATTCCTGTCTGGCAACGGTCGGGCATGGTGGCTTAAAAGAGAGCCAGATTGTCAACCGTATGTATGATGAGTACAAGAAAGATCATCCGGTGACCATGACGGATCAGGAAGTACTAAATGCCATCGGCGAGAACAAACCGACAGAAGCAGTCAAGCATTCCAAAAGTGGTATTGTTGTCAAAGGGCTGTATGATGTGGCCGTGCACTTCAGCAAATGCTGCAGTCCGGTGCCGGGAGATGAAATTGTGGGTTTTGTCACCAGAGGACGAGGCGTATCCATTCACCGTACGGATTGTATCAATATCCTGCATTTGTCCAATATGGAGCGTGTCCGTCTGATCGAGGCGGAGTGGCAGGCTGGTGCGGATCAGGAAGCATTTGGTGAATATCATGCAGAACTGAAGATTTTCTGCCATGACAGACCGGGACTTCTTGTGGACATTACGAAAGTATTTACGGAGGCCGAAATGAATATCTCCGGTATTCATTCGAAGACCAGCAAGCAGGGAATCGCAACAATTGATGTCGCATTCCAGACAAAGGGCCGCGAGCAGATTACCAAAATTGTTGAGAAAATCAAACAGATAGAGAGCGTTATGGACATTGAGAGAACCACCGGCTGATTGGCGCTGGTGGTTCTTGCGTCGCATAACTGGTATTCAAATATAAAGGAGCATACATGGGAAAATTAAAGATTAATCATTATGTCGTTGGTCCGGTACAGACAAACTGTTATTTTGCAATCAACGATGAGACAAAGGAACTGATCATTGTAGATCCGGGAGATGCCGCAAAGCAGTTGGCAGAAAGAATCCGCAAGGAAGGATGTAAGCCGGTAGCAATCCTGCTGACGCACGGACATTTTGACCATGCATCCGCAGCAGAAGAACTGGCAAAAGAGTTTGGAATTTCTATTTATATTGACGAGGATGACAAGGAAACACTGGAAGATCCGGAAGCAAATGTCAGCTATATGATGGGCGAAAGCAAAGTCTTTCATGCCGATGTATTTTTAAAAGACGAACAGGAGCTGGATCTGGCAGGATTTCATATTCGTGTGCTGCATACACCGGGCCATACCAAAGGCGGTTGTTGCTACTATTTCCCATATGAGGATGTGCTTTTTTCCGGAGATACTTTATTCTGCACTTCCGTGGGACGTACAGATTTCAAAGGGGGCAGCAGTTCAGATCTGATTCGCTCCATCAAAGAGAAATTGATGGTATTACCGGATCGTACGACGGTGTATCCGGGACACAATGATGTGACAAGCATTGAAAATGAGAGGATGTATAACCCATACCTATGATTACAGTAAATTTAAATCGAACGGAATTTGAATATGACATTCACTCGCTTCTGAAGGCTTTTTTCCCGAAAGAGGATGTGGAGATTTATTACACGAAGGAGGCGCATGCAGAGGAAAAAAATGTGGCATGCACCAATCATTCTGCAGAGAATGAAACGGAGAGTGCTTCGCATCTTTCGATTACATATGCGGATAAACAGATTTCTATCACATGCACTCTGGAAAATCAGGAGCCGGCAGAGTGTACATTTGCTGTGGATTTCGCAGACCGGGCAGAGACGAAGAATGCACTCAAAGAGAATTTGTACCATCTGTTGGAGGAAGTGACGGGACAGAGCCTTCCGTGGGGAACACTGACCGGTATCCGGCCGACAAAGATTCCGATGCAGCTTCTGGATGAGGGAAAGACAAAGGAAGAAGTTGCTTCCTATATGAAGAAAACGTACCTTGCGTCAGATGAAAAAGTGGATTTATCCATCGCAATCGCAGAGCGTGAGCGTGCGCTTCTTTCGCAGCTCGATTATAAAAATGGATACAGCCTGTATATCGGAATTCCATTTTGTCCGAGTACGTGCCTGTACTGCTCGTTTACTTCGTATCCGCTGGCAACCTGGAAAAAACAGGTGGATGCATATCTGGATGCATTGGAGAAAGAAATCGACTATGTGGCAGCAAAGAATTATCACAAGAAGCTGAATTCCATTTATATCGGTGGAGGTACGCCGACAACGTTGGAGCCATATCAGCTGGATCGTTTGATCCGTAAAATTCGTTGCAGTTTTGATTTGAGCAGCTGCATCGAGTTTACTGTGGAAGCCGGACGCCCGGATTCGATCACAAGGGAAAAGTTACAGGTGCTGCGCAACAATGGAATCAGCCGTATTTCTATCAATCCACAGACAATGAAGCAGGAGACGCTTGATATCATTGGCCGCCATCATACGGTAGAACAGACGATTGAGAGTTTCAAACTGGCGAGAAGTCTTGGTTTTGATAATATCAATATGGACCTGATCATGGGACTTCCGGAGGAAGATCTCGAGGATGTGCGTCATACGATGGAAGTGTTAAAGGAACTGGACCCGGACAATATCACGATTCACTCCCTTGCCATCAAGCGTGCGGCGCGACTGAATATTTTCAAAGACCGTTACGAAAGCATGCAGATGGTTAACACACAGGAACATATGGATCTGTGTGCATCGATCTGCAAAGAGATGGGACTATCTCCTTATTATCTGTATCGCCAGAAGGGCATGGCAGGAAATATGGAAAATGTAGGGTATGCAAAGCCGGGCAAGGCAGGCGTATACAACATTCTGATTATGGAGGAACGCCAGACAATTGTTGCCTGCGGTGCGGGTGCATCGACAAAGCGTGTCTGGCCGGAACCGAATCCGGATGGAACACATCGGATCGAACGGTGTGAGAATGTCAAGGATGTGGCATTGTACATGAAGCGGATTGATGAGATGATTGCAAGGAAGCAGCAGTTGTTCGCTTGACGTATCAGGCCCTGAACCGTATAATAAATGCTGGATAAAATGTGTTAATTTTTTTCAAAAATTAACACACAAGAGAGTAAATGGAGGAAATCAAATGGCACTGAGCAAGAAGCCGGTAAACGGCATGAAAGATATATTACCTGCTGAGATGGAAATCCGTGATTATGTGACAAGCGTAATCAAGGACACTTATCGCAGTTTTGGTTTTACCCCGATCGAGACACCTTGCATGGAAAATATTGCAAACCTTTCCAATAAGCAGGGCGGGGAAAACGAGAAACTTATTTTTAAAGTATTAAAGCGTGGAGAAAAGTTAAATTTAGAAACTGCAAAAGAAGAGGCAGATGTTGTAGATTTTGGCATGCGTTATGATCTTACCGTTCCTCTTTCCCGCTTTTATGCAAACAATGCGAATGATCTCCCAAGCCCGTTCAAGGCATTGCAGATCGGAAGCGTATGGAGAGCTGATCGTCCGCAGAGAGGTCGTTACCGTCAGTTTACCCAGTGCGATATTGATATTTTAGGTGAGCCAAGTAACCTTGCAGAGATTGAGCTGATTACTGCAACAACTACTACTATTGGAAGACTTGGTTTCAAGAACTTTGAAATCCGCATCAATGAGCGTCGCATTTTAAAGGCGATGGCTGCATACAGCGGTTTTTCTGAGGAAGATTATGACAGTGTATTTATCACATTGGACAAGATGGACAAGATCGGTGTGGATGGAGTAGCAGAGGAACTTGCAAAAGAAGGTTATGCACAGGAGTCCATTGACAAATATCTTGGACTTTTCAAGCTTTTGGAAGAGAAGAAAGATGTCGCAGAGGGTGTGGCATTCCTTGCAGATACACTTGGGGAATATTTAGATGCCGAAGTGGTAACGAATATGACAGAGATCGCTACTGCAGTGAACGCAACAAAGAATGCAGAGTTTACACTGGTATTTGACCCGACACTGGTACGTGGTATGAGTTATTATACAGGAACGATTTTTGAAATATCCATGCCGGAGCTTGGCGCAGCCTGCGGCGGCGGTGGAAGATACGATAAGATGATTGGAAAATTTACCGGAAATGATGTACCGGCATGTGGGTTTTCTATTGGGTTTTATCTCGTTATTCTGCTTGTGATGGAGAGCGGATTTAAGATTCCGGAGAGCCCGAAGAGAGTCGCATATCTTGTAGAGAAGAAGTATCCGGCAGAAAAGCTTGTGGAAGTTATGAAGCAGGCGAAGGAAGCCAGAGAGAACGGACAGCAGGTGCTGGTTGTTCGCATGAACAAGAATAAGAAATTCCAGAAAGAACAGCTTGCAAAAGAGGGTTATGAAGAGTTTGTCGAGTTTTTTAACAGATAGTTACGCTTCGTAAGAATAATGATAAATGATAGAGTATAGAGGAGACAATCATGGCAGAATCAATGAAAGGCTTACACAGAAGCCACAGATGTACAGAGGTATCCAATGCCAACATCGGTGAGAAAGTCACCGTCATGGGATGGGTACAGAAGAGAAGAAATTTAGGAAGTCTGATTTTTATCGACTTACGTGATAGAAGCGGTCTGTTACAGATCGTATTTGATGAGGACAGCGTCGGAGCAGAAGGTTTTGCAAAAGCCGGAACTTTGCGTAGTGAGTATGTTGTAGCAATCGAGGGAACGGTGCAGAAACGTTCTGCAGCAGTCAATGAGAACTTAAAGACCGGAGATATCGAAGTGATTGCTACAAGTCTTCGCATTTTATCCGAATCGCAGACACCACCATTTGCAATCGAAGAGAACAGCCAGACCAAGGAAGACATCCGTCTGAAATATCGTTATCTTGATTTAAGAAGACCGGATATCCAGCGTAATTTAATGTTAAAGAGCCGTGTGCTCGGACTGATGCGTCAGTTTATGGCAAACGAAGGATTCCTTGAGATTGAGACACCGATTCTTTGCAAGTCCACACCGGAAGGTGCCAGAGATTATCTTGTACCGAGCCGTGTACATCCGGGAAACTTTTATGCTCTGCCACAGTCTCCGCAGCTTTTTAAGCAGCTTCTGATGGCATCCGGATATGACCGCTATTTCCAGATTGCACGCTGTTTCCGTGATGAGGATCTTCGTGCAGATCGTCAGCCGGAATTTACACAGGCAGATATGGAGTTATCTTTCGTAGATATTGAGGATGTATTAGATGTAAACGAGCGTCTTTTGAAATATGTATTCAAGGAAGCTATCGGTGTGGATGTGCAGATTCCATTGCAGCGTATGCCATGGCAGGAAGCAATGGACCGTTTCGGTTCTGACAAGCCGGATACCCGTTTCGGAATGGAACTGGTAGATGTTTCTGAGGTCGTAAAAGGCTGTGGATTTGGTGTATTTACCGGTGCTTTGGAGAATGGTGGCTCCGTACGTGGTATCAATGTCGAGGGACAGGGACATATGCCTCGTAAGAAGATTGATAAGCTGGTTGAGCATGCCAAGGGATGCGGTGCAAAGGGACTTGCATATCTGTGCATTAATGAGGATGGAACTTATAAATCTTCTTTCGCAAAATTCATGACAGAAGAGGAATTAAATGCATTGGTTGCAAAGATGAATGGTAAGCCGGGCGATTTACTTTTATTTGCAGCAGACAAGAATAAAATCGTATGGAATGTTCTCGGTGCACTTCGTCTTCTTTTAGGCGAAGAGCTTGGACTGATTGATGAGAATCAGTACAATTTCCTTTGGGTAACCGAGTTCCCACTGTTAGAGTGGTCCGATGAGGAGAACCGTTTCATGGCAATGCATCATCCATTTACTATGCCAATGGAAGAGGATTGGGATAAGATTGATACCGATCCGGGTGCTGTTCGTGCGAAAGCTTACGACATCGTACTGAACGGAACGGAGCTTGGCGGAGGATCTGTCCGTATCCATCAGGATGATATTCAGGAGAAGATGTTTGAGGTGCTTGGATTTACCAAGGAGCGCGCACATGAGCAGTTTGGATTCCTTCTGGATGCATTCTCTTATGGTGTACCACCACATGCAGGACTTGCTTATGGTGTGGATCGTATGATCATGCATATGGTACATGCAGATTCTATCCGTGACGTTATCGCATTCCCTAAGGTTAAGGACGCTTCGGATCTGATGTCTGAGGCTCCGGGAACCGTTGACGAGAAGCAGTTGGAAGAACTAGGAATTCAGATTACTGCAACCGATGATGAGAAGGAAGCGTAATTCTCTGAATTTATGAAAAAAGTAAAGTTTAATTGGAAGAAAATTGTAGTTGTGGTTGTTATGATTGTTTTGTCTGTTTTTTGTGCGTTTATGTACTTGAAACTGACGGAACTGACCAACCAGCTGACCTATCTGCAGGATTCCACCAACGTGATCCTGTCAGATGTGGGAAATCTTCAGTCGAATATTGAAAAGACGCTTGAAGAGGGTGCCAGTATGATTGAAGATTATTCCATTGATATTGTGGACATGAACTTTAGCAAAAAGACCTATGATGTATCGGTCTCTGTGATTCCAAAAGAATATTCCGATAAAACATCTGTTACGGTTTATTTTGGAACGAAAGAATGTCCGCTTAAGGCCGATGGTTATATGTTCAAAGGAAATATGACGCTGCCATTGAACCAGACATTTGATGGAAATATCACATTCCTGATTGCAAACGGAAGCAAGAAAGCAACGGAAGTGTTACAGGATTACAATGGAATGAATACGGATTTATCAAGGGTATTGTCCGGAAGTCTTGAAGATGCACCAACGTACAAAGATGGGGAGATTCATCTGAAAAGTGATTGTACTTTCGCATTGGATAACATTGATCTCTATGAATTTACGGAGTTTGAAATGGTGGCAGATCTGAATGATGTGGAAATCTGGTCACAGGATCTGATGCCGGATCTGAAAGATGAGACTGCCAATGAGTCGATTGAAGATCCGCTTCTGACAACAGAAGTCGATACGCAGGAGACAAGTCAGAGTTTCGCAACATCCGGTACTGGCGAGAGTACATGCAAATTCTCCTATGAATTACCGGTGAATACAGATGGAGATGATGCAGATGTTGTAAGAGAAGATCAGCATATTCATATTTATCTGCGGGCTGTGACAAAAGATGGATATCGATTCGAGTATGATGTCTTCCAGGGGGATTACCTTGGCGATGCCGATGAACTTGATGGGGATAGTTTTGACTGGGACAGTCATGCAGTTGCTTATGACCGGAAAGGAAATAAGCTGGAATTGAATCAGGAATAAGAAAAATAGAACGATAAAAAAAGAAGTGCGTTACTGCACTTCTTTTTTTGATAGTGGAAGTGTGAAAATAAATTCGGTTCCCACACCTTCTGTACTGATGACGTTGATATGTTCATTATGGGCCTGAACGATTTCCTTTACAATTGCAAGTCCAAGACCGGTTCCTTTCTTATCTTTTCCACGCGAAAGATCTGTTTTATAGAAACGATCCCAGATTTTTTTGATGCTGTCCGCAGGGATGCCGATTCCGGAATCTTTTACGGAAATCAGAACCTTTTCGTTTTTGATGCTGGTCTCGATTTTGATTGCCGAATTGTTATGCGAAAACTTGGTAGCATTATCGATCAGATTGTAGAGTACCTGCTGAATTTTTGTCATATCTCCTGTGACAAACAATTCCTGACCTGTGAGCACCAGATCAAAAGAGAGTCCTTTTTTGTTACAGGTGCCTTCGAAGGTGAGGATGGTTGTCTTGATCATGCGGTTAATATCAAAATCGGCGACATCGAGCATGATGCCGTGACGACCGAACTGGTTGAGATCAAGAATACTTTGCGTCAGTTTGGTCAGTCGTTCCGTTTCAAAAAGAATGATATTCAGGTATTTATCCTGTAATTCCGGTGGTATCGTTCCATCGAGCATTGCCTCGACATAACCTTTGATCGAGGTGAGTGGCGAGCGGAAATCATGAGAGACATTTGAAATAAATTTGCGCTGATCTTCTTCGAGTGTATTCAGCTCATTTGCCATATAGTTCATGGTGTTCGCCAGAAAACCGATTTCATCGCCGGAATGGATGGAAATCCGTGGTTCAAAGTTTCCTTTTGCATAGCTTTTGGCAACACGGTTCATCTTTAGCATCGGTCGATAGAAGCACAAGGTAAAAAACAGAAGAATCAAAAACGCACAGATGTAAATAATACCAACGGTAAAAAACGTGATGTTCATAAAATGATTGGTCACTTCGGTAACGGCAGCGACCGGTTTATGAATCAGTACGTAGCTGCGCACACGGTAATTGGCAGTCACAGGAGAAAATACAGTTATGATATCCTCGGAAAAGGAATCATAAAAGTTTCCCACAGTATAGTAGGTATTGCCAAAACTTGTAGGATCAAAATCCGGCAGCGTGGTATAATGTGCATTTGCTGCGCGTTGTCCGATGGAGCTGTCTGAGGAGTTGAACAGGACATTTCCCTGCGAATCTACCACCCAGATTTCAGCGGAAAGATAACTGCTGAGACTTTCCATCTGTACCTGAAAATCTTCCAGAGACAACGTTGTATTCGTAAAGTTTGCTGCATACTTGGAAGCAATCTGTGTTGCCTCGCGATACAGGTTCTGCGCCTCATGTTTTTCCAGATAGTTCGTGATACTGTGCTGTGTAAAGGTACAGAGGACAAGGATTGCCGCAATACCGAAAAACACATAGCTGAGCAGAAATTTTATGTAGATTTTTGGTTTCATTCGTTTACCTCAAATTTGTAGCCAATGCCCCAGACCGTAGCGATAGACCAGGATGCGTGATCCTTGATTTTTTCGCGGAGACGTTTTACGTGGACATCAACGGTACGTGTGTCTCCAATGTATTCATAGCCCCAGATATGGTCCAGAAGCTGCTCTCTGGTAAACACCTGATTTGGTGAGGAGGCCAGAAAATACAAAAGCTCAAGTTCCTTTGGAGGCATATCGATCGGTTTGCCGTTGTACATGACAGAGTAGTTGGACAGATTGACCACCAGATCCGGATACTCCACATATTTGAGTTCTACAACGGATTCGGTCTTTACCGGCTGGTAGCGTCGCAGGACTGCTTTGACACGGGCAACGAGTTCTTTGGAATCAAATGGTTTAAGAATATAATCGTCAGCGCCAAGTTCGAGACCAAGTACTTTGTCAAAAATCTCACCTTTGGCAGAGAGCATAATAATAGGAACATTATTTTTTGCACGAATCTCGCGGCATACCTGGTAGCCGTCGATGCCTGGAAGCATCAGATCCAGAAGGATGAGATTTGGATTATATTGCTCAAATGCACGGAGTGCTTCTTCACCACCATTTACAATTTTGGTATCGTAACATTCTTTGGTAAGATAAAGTGAAATTAATTCTGCAATATTGTTATCATCGTCTACGATTAAAATTTTCTGTTTACTGACCATATCTGACAGACCTCCTATTCAAATTCTGCAATAGTAACACCGGCATCGCCTTCGCCGGCTTCTCCAAGCCGGAAGGACTTGACATATTTCTGACGCTTTAAATGTGCATGTACGGCACTGCGCAAAGCACCGGTTCCTTTTCCGTGTACAATACGCACGGATGGAAGATGTGCAATATATGCGTCATCGAGATATTTATCCAGATGTGCGATTGCTTCATCCACCGTCATACCGATCAGGTTGATTTCTGTGGATACGGATGCGGATTTATTCATTTTAATCTTTCCGGAACTGCTTCCACCACCGTATTTCTTGGCGATTGGAGAGGTGGATTCATCGTCGATCAGTACCAGATCATTGATGTTTACAAGGGAACGTAAAATTCCCATCTGTACATAGAGATCTCCTTTTGCGTTCGGAAGTGTGTGAACAGTGCCTTTGAGGTTCATGGAAAGAACCTTTACGGAATCACCGATGCGCAGTTTCTTTGGAACTTTGTGGTTGACCGTCTCTTTCTTTTTCATGGAAAGATTCTTTTCACTCTTGTTCATTTTGTCCCGGACTTTGCTTCGCTCTTTTTCCATCTTGGACATTGGAGCCTGGCCCTGTCCGTATTTGTTGAAGTTGCGGATGGTTTCATCTGCAAGATCTTTTGCTTCTTTTAAAATCTGGACAGCTTCTTCGTTTGCTTTGCGGAGAATTTCATCCCGGCGGGCGTCCAGTTTTTCGTTTTTGTCGGTAAGCTTTTTCTTTAAACTCTCGACTTCTGCTTTGTATTTTTGAATTTCCAGTTGTTCTTTTTCAATCGTAATGCGGCTGGCTTCCAGATTGGCAAGCATATCTTCAAAGTCGACATCTTTGTCACTTAAGCGGCTTCTGGCATCGTCGATGATGTTGGCGGCAAGTCCTAATTTGGAACTGATCGCAAACGCATTACTTTTTCCAGGAATACCGATCAAAAGGCGGTAGGTCGGGCTTAAGGTTTCGACATTAAATTCACAGCACGCATTTTCGACACCCGGTGTGGAGAGTGCGTATACTTTCAATTCGCTGTAATGTGTGGTTGCCATGGTGGTGGCTCCGTACTGGTGCAGCTTGTGCAGAATGGAAATTGCTAATGCGGCACCCTCGGTCGGATCTGTTCCGGCACACAGCTCATCGAACAGGCAAAGGCTGCGGTCATCTGCCTGATCGAGAATCTTTACAATGTTTGTCATGTGAGAGGAGAAGGTACTGAGGCTTTGTTCAATACTCTGCTCATCACCAATATCGGCAAAAATCTCATGGAATATGGCAAGCTCCGAACGGTCAGCAGCCGGAATATGAAGTCCGGACTGTCCCATGAGTGTCAGTAAGCCGACGGTTTTCAAAGAGACCGTCTTACCACCGGTGTTTGGTCCGGTAACGATAAGCTGACGGAAATCTTCGCCGAGCCGTACATCGATCGGTACGACCTTTTTTGCATCCAGCAGAGGATGGCGTCCTTTGCGGATATGGATGCGTCCTTCTTCATTGAAAATCGGTGCAACACCGTTGTAGGATTTGGCGAGCTGTGCTTTGGCAAAGATGAAATCCAGCTCGGCAAGCACGGAATAATCCTGACGGATGCCATTTGCATTTTCAGCGACGCGGTTGGATAAATCGGCGAGGATCACATTGATCTCGTCCTGCTCTTTTAAGAATAATTCGCGCA
This sequence comes from uncultured Lachnobacterium sp., assembly GCA_900552085.1. Classification (GTDB taxonomy): domain Bacteria; phylum Bacillota; class Clostridia; order Lachnospirales; family Lachnospiraceae; genus Roseburia. Next base: position 1,374 of record URYB01000006.1, on the reverse strand, counting down.
GTTCGTTGTTCAGATTTACGACCGCCATCGGTTCGATAAAAAGTGTGGAACCGCTCGAAGACTGGTCGTGTACCATTCCGGGTACGGATGTTTTTGCTTCCGTTTTTACCGGGAGACAATAACGTCCGTCGCGCATGGTGATGACTGCATCCTGCAGATAACTGCGGGTGGTCGTGTTATTCATCAGATTGGTGAGCTGCGCATGGATACGGTCATTCATACCACGGATGGATTTACGGATCTTAAACAGCGCAGGGCTTGCATCATCTGCAATTTCATCTTCCCCGATCACACAGCGTTTGATCTCTTCGAGTAAAGGAGATAACGGTTCAATCTGTGAGAACAGAGGGGAAAGGGAATCGGTTTTGTCATCGGCGCGGTCCGAACGGTCGTAAGCTTTCGCACGCTTTGCAACTTCTAACAGAGAGCAGATATGAAGCAGTTCTGTTGTATTGAGGGAACCGCCGATATCGAGTCGTTTTAAAGATGCATTGACATTGTGGATACCGGCAAAACTGATGCCGCTTCCTTTGTACAGGCGACTTAACGCATCGCTTGTGGTCTGCTGTAAATGCTCGATTTCGGCAGCGTCTGTGATCGGCGTGAGCGCAAGCGCACGTTTTTTTGTCTCCTCGCAGGAGGCATAACCGGCCAGCATGTCTAATATCTTATAATATTCCAATGTATGATAAACTTTCTGGTTCATAATTTCTTTCCTTAATATAATGCTAAATTTGTTGTATGAAACTTTCAGACCTATTATATAACATTCTATCTCTTTGGAAAAGGCAAAAATGGTTGCAAGAGGGCATAAATACGAATATAATATGTTTTGATACGTTAGTTTGTTCGGATATAATTTATGAAGGTCAGAGATGGAAGACAAGCAATTACAAAAGAATGAATTTGTTCGGGAAAAGATAAAGGATAAGCCAAAGAATCATAAGCGTCTGCTCGTCAAGATCTGCAGCGCAGCATTATCCGGAGTCGTATTTGCCCTTGTGGCAACATTGGTGTTTTTTATACTATTTCCGCTTGTAGAAAAAAGGATGGAGACAGAAGCTGTTCCAGGAACGTTAGACAGTTCGCAGCCGCAGAAAGAAACCCAGACACAGAGTACAGAATCTGGGACAGAGATGCAAAAGGAGACGTCGGTTGTAAAGACAGAGATTTCGCTGGAGGATTATCAGAAGATCCAGACAGAACTGTATGCAATTGGCAACAGGGCCAATAAGTCCATTGTTACGATCACTGGTGTGGTCAGCGACACGGACTGGTTCAACAATTCTTATGAGCGTGAAGGACAGGGATCCGGAACCATTATCGGGGAGTCTGGTTCCAAGTTGCTTATTTTAACCGAGCGTAAAGTGATCC
>URYB01000005.1 GCA_900552085.1 uncultured Lachnobacterium sp. | reverse complement strand
AAATCGATCTGATAACTCATGACATTGGCAATATAGGTAAAATCAGTCGGTGCATCCTCGTGAAGCCGTATGACTTCTCCCAGCTGATTCATGCTTTGAAAATAAGCAACCACAACGCAATCAAGTGTCCCGGTTCCAAAATCGATCGTTACGGTGTCTCCAAGTTTCGCCCCTGTCAATTTGCTGACCGTCGGTGTAATCGCAATCTCATTTTTGTTTTGCGGAACCACCCCTTCGGTATATTCGTACGCGGATGCTTTCGTATGGATTCCCTGCTGACAATTGATGGAATAATCTTTCCCATTGAATCGAACCTTATATTTGTACTGTGTTTCCACACAAAGCTTCGCAGGCATTCCGTTTTTCTTAAGCAGCGCTTCCGTTTTTGCAAAGTACTCCTCAATCTGCTTTCTGCCATCCGGATTCATGCTGCTCATCGCTTTCGTCAGATCGGTGTAATACAGATCACTCCGCGTTCCGAATGTTGTAATAAAGGTATCGCTTCGCATCGTTGATGAGGTATTGACAAATACCAGCACAAACAACGTACACAAAAAGAATGTGATTATGATCGTCATATACCGCCTTGGTGCACTGAACACATCATTGACCGCCATAAAGAAACCGGTGCTTCCGTGGCTTTTAACCAGACGAAACGGCGACTTCTTCTTATAACGTTCGCCCGTCTGCCCCGAACGGATCGCATCGATCGGAGAAGACTTCTTCACCAGCTTCGTACAACGAAACGCAAACAGCAAAATGACAATAACGACCAGAATCGCTCCCAGAACCGACAACAGGAAATGGTTATCTGCCTCCAGAACCATATTGCTGCTGACCGATCGCAGTAACAGATCGGAAAACGGAATACTCATAAAAAATCCCACAAACGCTCCGACAACTGCCAACATCAGATACTTTGTCAGGTAGAGACTCCGGATCTTGAAATTGCTGATACCGATTGCTTTCATCACACCGATCTCACGAAACTCCTCGGAGATCGTAAACGTGATGGAAAACTTTAACACAACAAACGACACAATGATCAGGCAGATGCTTAAGATCAGCATCGTAAACGCAACGATCATATCCATGACATAGCACATTTTTATCAGCGAACGTGCGCCGGAAAACATGATACCCGGAGCTTGTGAGATAGCCGAAGCGATCTCCGATACACCCGCCTCATCCTTTAGGTCGATATAGCTGATCTGTCCCTGATATCCATTGTAAATAGTTTCATCCGAAAGCAGCTTCTTGATCTCCTCCCGATGAAAAAGGAAACGGCTGTTGCCCATCATGGAAGACCCTAAAAGCGCATCCTTTGCCATACCGTCCAGCGTTACCGTAAAGGAAATACTGTTGTGCGTAATCCTGATTTTATCTCCCGGCTGTAAATGATTTTTCTCCATAAAATCACCGGTTGCATATGCATGCCCCAGCTTGATTTCCGTAATCTGCTTATTCTCTTTATCAAAAAATTTAAGCTGGCTGTCCTCGACGGACTGGTAGATAACGGAATTCTTTGCCTGCAGTTCTTCTCCGTCCATATCTTTCAGATTGGATTTTTCTCCGAATACAACCGGCTCAATGCGATAATCCCGGATGGATTCCATCTCATGCAGGATCTCATCGATGTTCGCTTTGCTGTCTGCCCCCATCGAGATGACCACATAATCGCCGATTCCCGCTTTATCCAGATAGGAATCCGTTCCGTTCATAACGGAAACAACATTGCTGATTCCACTCGCCACGAACATCGTTGCCAGCAGAATAAAGCAAAGCAATATTGCGTTCATTACTTTTTTTCTTTTCAAATCTTTTTTCAAAATACGAAAAAGCATTTTAACGTTCCTCCCCTCGTTTGATGTACTCATCTTACAGGAGAAATTATTAAACAATCCTTAAATGCACATTATGCTTTTCGCACAACAATGGTCGCGCAAAAATCATCCTCCTTGATTTCCGCAAATACTTCCCCGTCCATTTTTTGCATCAACTGCCGGCTGATATACAGTCCAAGCCCCGAACCGTCTGCCGAGCCGACATTGCTTCCGCGATAAAAAGAATCAAACAGATTCACAAGTTCTTCCTGCTTTAAGCTGCATCCGGAATTTCTTACCGTGATCAGTCTGCAGTCCTCTTCCTCCGAAAAATCGATGGAAATACGCTTGCCGTCCCCGTATTTGATTGCGTTTTCCAAAAGATTCTGCAACACCTCGATCAGCCGGTCCGCATCGCCTTTCAGCAACAGATCGGTGTAGGATGCAATCTGAAATCCGGTATGCAAATTGTGCAGTTTTTCCTCATAAAGTCCTCGGATTGCCTCGATCACATCGGACAGATACACTTCCCCCTGATCGACGCTCAGTTGCAGGAAATCCTCCCTCGATGCAAGCGTGATCTCATTGACATACGCCTCAATCTCTTTTACGTTCTTTTCAATTCCCTCGCATGCTTCGACGCGCTGCTCCCCGGTCGTATAAAGATCCTCTGCCAGCGCCTTCGCATACAGCCGGATCGCAGATAACGGCGTTCTGATGTCATGTGTCAGTGACAGGATCAGTGTCTTTTTTTCTTTTTGCAGCGCAAGTTCTTTTTCTTTGTTGTTCTCCAGTGTTTCACGCAGCATATCCATTCCCCATAGGAATCTGCCTAAGAATTTGCTTTTTTCGGCTTTGATCGGCACCGAAAGATTTCCTTTCGCCAGTTCCTCGGTCAGCGACTGCATCTGTTCAAACGGCTTTATGATCTTCTTTCCAATATAACAGATCAAAAAAACAGACAGCAAAAACAGAATTCCCAGGACAATATCCATGAGAATCCAGGTTCTGTAGTCTGTCTGTGTATAAATGATCTTGTAGATTGCGTCGGTCTTATCCTGCACACGCGCAATGCTCGGTTCCTGATCATTTGCAGTCACATAATAAACGATATTCGCAAGTGCAATGATCATAAGCTCCACGCCCCAGAACTTCGCCGCAAATTTTTTGTAGTTATTCATATCGGTATCCCGTTCCCCAAACCGTAATTATATGTTTTGGCTTTTTCGAATCCTGCTCGATCTTCTCCCGCAGCCACTTGATATGTACCGTGAGCGTCTGCAGCTCCGATTCACTGTCGCTTCCCCATATGCGGTTGAATAGGTATTCCTTCTTCAATGTCGTTCCTTTATTTTCGACCAGCAGTTTCAGCAACTGGAATTCCTTTTCCGTGACATTGACCGGTGTTCCATCCACGGTAAGCGTCTGCGTGACATTGTTCAATTTCAGATTGTCGCATACGATTTCATCCAATGCATATTTTCGTTTGAAAATGCCGTTGATCTTGGCGATCAGAATATCGATATCATACGGTTTACAGATGTAATCATCCGCACCGAGCTGCAGCCCCTTTAACGTACTTTCCTTGTCATCCCTTGCAGTCGCAATCATAATATGTGCGTTCGAAGTCTCTCTTATTTTGGAGCAGACGGAATAACCGTCCACGCCCGGCAGCCCAATATCAAGCACGACAAGATTGGCACCGTACTGCTCAAAGATTTCAAGCGCCTTTTCCCCGGTGTCCGCAAGGCTCACCGTATAATTTTCTTTTCGCAGGAAATCGCACAAAAGTGTACCGATCTCCCGGTTGTCCTCTACGATAATAATGTCCGGCATTGTTCTCCCTCGTGATTCAAAAACTGATACCACCATATTAACATCAATCCGTAGAAGCTTCAATTTATAACTTACATTTCTTTGACGGCTAATTTCATCCGATAATACCTGAAAAACAGTGTCCCCGTGGTACCCACTGCCACAAAATCCGCAATTGGTTCTGCCAGAAATACGCCGATCGTCGGATCAGAAACAATATGGGGTAAAAAGAAAATCAATGGAATAAGCAAAATGATTTTTCTCCATATCGTCAGAAAAATAGCTGTCTTTGCCTGATCAAGCGCCACAAAGCTGTACTGACAAGCAACCTGTACTCCATAAATACAAAGCAGACATAGGTAAGTACGAAGCGGCGTTACTGAATATGCTCTAAGCGCTACATCATTCGTAAATATTCCGATAATGCTCTGCGGAAAAAGCATGCATGCTGCCCATATGATACAGCTTCCTGCCACACAGGAAAGCAATAAATACTGAAAGGTTTTCCGGACTCGTTCAATCTTTCCTGCCCCAAGATTATAGCTTAGTATTGGCTGTGCTCCCTGCACCAGTCCCGGCAGCAAAAGCATAACAAACTGCATAACAGAATTTAATATACTCATGGACGCAACCGCCATATCTCCACCATACCGCTGATGCACTGTATTAAAACTGATTGCAACCATGTTCTCCGTAATCTGCATAAGCGCCGGGGATGTTCCAAGCAAAATGCATGGCAACAATAATTTCCAGTCGATCCGGATGTATTCTCTTCTCAACTTTATCGCGCTTTTTTCGGAAACCAGAAATCTTATAATGAATACACATGACAGAGCCTGCGCGATAACGGTCGCGATTGCTGCACCTTTGATTCCAAGATTACACCCGTAGATTAAGAGCGGATCAAGTATGACATTGATCACTGCACCGATTGTCACATTCAACATACTGATTCTAGCAAATCCCTGTGTGGTAATAAATGCATTCAATCCCAATGACATCTGTATAAAAACAGTTCCCAGACAATATATGCGCATATAATCTACTGCATATCCGATCGTATCTTTGCTGGCACCAAACAGGAGCAGAATATCTTTTCCCCAAATCAACATTCCTACGGTTAGCACCACCGATATGCCAAGCATAAGTGCCGTGCAGCTTCCCATAATGCGCTCCGACACATCATGTTCATTTTTGCCAAGCGCAATCGCTGTCTTTGGGGCTCCTCCCATGCTCACCAATGCGGCAAATGCCGACAAAAATAAAATGACCGGTGTTGTTACGCCGAGTCCGGCAAGTGACTCTGCGCCTCCGGTCTTCATATGTCCGATAAACATTTTGTCTACCAGATTATATAAAATATTGATCAACTGCGATAATACCGCTGGCACCGCCATTCGAATAAAAAGCATTCCCACAGGCATTGTTTCAAGTATATTTGCATTCGCTTTTTCGTTTTCCATACGATCGTCACCTCTTTGCATGCTTCATTATAGTCAAATGCAACCGTGACTTGAAGTTACTATGAAATTTATTAGTATGAATCACATTACTGTTTAATCCGATTGCAGCCATCGCCATCTGCAACGGAAAGCTGAGGATGTTCCGTTTCCATGTCAACAATTTTTAGTATAGCAAAAAAGCAGTATCGGCATCTTTTTGTCCGGTACAATATCCTCGATTGCTTTCATAAAACGGTAATACTCTTCTGCGGTTACACAAGGATTTCGAAAAGATTCTGTTGAATGACAGGTTGCGCCAACTTTCATGCAATTCGTGCCAACATGCCTCTACGCATGCGTAGCTACTTTTGTAAGAGCAAAATTCTAATTGCTTTTCGATAGCATAAATGCTATCATATGTATAGAATTAATATATCACATTCGGAGAACACATACTAATGTACAACATTGAATTTTATGAAGATTCCAATGGCAAATCAGAACTTTGGGAGTTTCTTGAATCTCTTCGAATTAAGGCTGCTACAAACAAAGATGCACGCATCCAATATAAACAAATATCTTTGTACATCCAGCTCCTCGAAGATAACGGAACTCGACTTAATGAAAATATTACAAAACATATTGATGATGATATCTGGGAACTTCGCCCAGGCAACAATCGTGTTTTATATTTTTATTTCAAAAATGATACTTTTGTGCTTTTGCATCAATTCCGCAAAAAAACACAAAAGACTCCCAAACGCGAAATTGATAAGGCAAAAGCTGAACGTAATGATTACCTTGCCCGAAAGGAGGCTGATTGATTATGAAAACCTGGAATGACTATAAGGAACATGTAAGATCTATTGATCCTGAAAGCGGAAAAGACATGGATGAAATTGAAAATATCTCTGCCATCGTGAGTGCCATGGTTGAACAGCGCACTTCCCTTGGTTTGAGCCAAAGGGATCTCGCCGCTATGTGTGGTATTCCACAATCATCCGTAGCACGTATTGAATCTTGCAAAACTACTCCAAATCTCGGAACACTCCTTAATATTTTTCAGCATCTTGGTCTGAAGCTTACCGTAAGCCCAACCAAAAACATCTTATAACTTAAGAAATACGACTATCCATAATGTCATTTATTGAACTTTTCTCTTGACTATGCGTTTATTTTTCTGCTAAAATGCAAGAGTTGTAAAAAATGAAATATAAGACACCTATAAGACAATAAATGTCACCTGTCCACTGTCAGACGGACGGGCAGCATTTGTTGTCTTTTTTGTTGTCGGAAAGGAGAAAAATAATGCCTAGAACACGAGGAGAATCAATATTTTTTACAGCGATCACCGCATGGATGATGGTCTATGTCATGACAGTCTATAACACGGTACTCGCAACAGGAAGCTTTACAAATACAACCTTTCTTATTGCATTAAAGGGAATGTGGATAGAGTATATCATCATCGGATTGCTTGCCTATTTCGTGTCCGGCCATCTCGCAAAAATGTGCGCTTTCCGCGTTGTCCAGCCGGGCGACCGACCGATTTTTATCATCTTTGCAATCCAAACTTTCACGGTAATCTGGCAGGTTGCATTCGTCAGTGTGATCTGTGTCTATCACGGACACGGATTTACCGCCAACTTTATACCGGATTCGATCGGCAAATTCTTCTTTCGTTGCAGCCTCCGCAGCCGGGAAACACTCTACCTCTACATTTGCAATCTCGTTAAGATCATCCATGGTTGCGGTTCTTATCTTCATTCCTCATTCCCCTAATTTTCATTCTTTCCCTTAAATTTTACCTCATTTTAAGGGCAAGTCAATCCAACAACACCCCCTGTGCTCCACTAATATATAAAGTGTGTATCAACGAAGCCAGTTCATCTGTTGATAGATCTTTCCCCCGCCTTAGCCATAAACGATACATGGATAACGAAACTGTCATATGAAATTCTGACACATAAGGTTGCAAATTATCCTCTCTTTGCGGCAACTTAGAAGTCTTCAAAAATTCCGTTTTCAGTCTGTCCTGAAAATGAACGCAGCCAAATGTTCCTAACAATACTTTCAGATAATCCTCTTTTGCTGCAAAGAGATTTAAAAGATCCGTCTGTGATTTTGTTTTACTGTCTAGTCCATTCTTAATATAATCAATAACATCATTCTCAATGGATTCGAGAAGTGCGTATATATCGGTAAAATACGCATAAAATGTACTTCTGTTATATCCCGCCAGAGCAATTACATCTTTAACAGAAATTTTTTCAATTGGCTTTTCTTCATATAGTCTGCAAAATGCTCTGATAATATTTTTCCGTGTTTGCCCTGTAATCTCAGGTTGCTTCTTCATCTTATACACCTTCCGACATTATTCATATGTTTGTTGGTTGATAAACGTTTCTCTAACTTTTATAATATTGTACAACACAGTGTTGGATAATGAAAGGAAGAGTTTTATGAATGCAATTATCATTTATTATTCCCGTTCTGGAAATACTGAAAAAATAGCAAAACAACTTCAGTCAGATCTAGGTGGAATTCCTGCTATTAAAATTGAGCCGGAAGAAACATATGGCAATTATATTATGTCCTGTCTGCGTGTTATGAAAGAAAACATGAAGAAGATTACTCCTAAATTTACAACCCCAATACCGGACTTGACCGAATACGATACCATATTTGTCGGCTTTCCTATATGGGCACAGGATGTTCCTGTTTTTGTTCAGGATTTTATTCGCCAATGTGACACAAAAAGTAAGACTATTGTTCCGTTTGCAACCTATGGAATGAGTGGGATCAGTTGGACCCAAAAGACTCTTAATTCTTTATTTGATGCATCACAAATCAAATTACCATTTGACAGTGGTGTATTTAAAAAGGGGAACTATAAAAAATGGTTATCACAAATTAAAAATATGTAATTTGTGGGGTGGCACTTTATAGATTTTCTATACAGTAAAAAGATACCATACGTATGATCCTTTGTCACATGTATGGTATCTCTTAATTGCACATTTGTTTTCTTCTATTTCATACAATTCATTATGATCTTCTCACACAGATCATATCCCAGCTCGGAACTGTTCAGTGACAATGTGTAATTCTTTGCCATCCCCCACTTCTGATCCGTATAAAATCGATAATTTGTCATACACCTTTTATCGATATCTGCCATCATTTTTTCTGCTTCCTCTTCGGTAACATTGTAGAGTTTACAGATACGCGCCACCTTTTCCGGCATATCCCCATGTATAAAAACGTTCAGCACATTGTCTCTGTCTTTTAAGATAAAATCCGCATTCCGTCCTATGATCACACAGCTTTCCTTTTCCGCAATCTCCAAAATTACTTTCCTCTGCGCTTCATACACCATATCCTCAATTGATTTTCCTGTGACATCTCGCCCGGAAAAAGCGTAGGCAAACAAGCCTTTCTTTGGCGACAATTCTGCCTTTTCCGCAATATATTCCGTTGAAAATCCGGACTGCTCCGCAATCTGCGCAATGATATCCTTGTCATAATATTTTATTCCAAGTTTCTTTGCCACTTCTTCCCCTATAAAACGACCACCGCTTCCGAACTCTCTGCTGATCGTAATAATTCTTTTTGCCATAATCACATCCCCCTTTCACTTAAAACATCTACTTTTGTTTTACGGATTCTCTTTAAAAATACATAGCCGGCCAGACACGCGATAAACTCTGTGATCGGAAACGCCCACCAGATCAGCGAAACTCCCATCTGTCCGTTTCGGACGAAAATAGAGAAAATGCCTGCCAGTGGCAATATAATTACAAGCTGTCTGAGCAGCGAAATCACAAGCGACTCGATGCCTCCGTCCAATGCCTGATAAATTCCCTGATATGCGACATTGATTCCTGCAAAAAGAAAACTGAGAGAAATAATCCGCATTGCTCCGATAAAATATTCTCTTGACCGCCCTGCGTTAAATAAAGTTGCAAATGCACCCGGGAAAATTTCCGTGATCGCCACACCGAGGATCATAAGTGCAATCGTATAAATCAGTCCGTATTTGATTCCATCCCTGATACGCTTTTTACTTCCCATTCCATAGGAAAAAGCGATGATCGGAGTAATTGCATCACGCAGACCAAATGCAAGGAACAACACAAACTGCTGCACTTTATAAAACAATCCATATGCGGTCTGCGCCGAAGGATTAAATTTTAAGATCAGATTCATCACATATACCATGATTGACATCAGTGCCTGTGCAATGATCGCCGGAAGCCCAATCGAATAAATTTCTTTTATAATTCCGCCCTCCGGTCTCATGTATTTTGTTCCATGCGCAAACTCTTTATTTAATTTCATATGGAAAATAAAGAGTAATACTGCCGATGCTACCTGTCCGATTACCGTCGCATACGCAGCACCTTCTACACCCATTTCCGGTACCGGTCCGATCCCGTAGATCATAATCGGATCGAGAATGATATTTACTACCGCTCCCACTACCTGACCAATTGTAGAATAAAGCGAACGCCCGGTCGCCTGTAATAACTTTTCAAACAGGGAAAAGAAGATAATTCCAAACGAAATCACACAACATATCCTGAGATAGCCGGTTCCCATCGAAATTACTTCCGGATCAACCGTCTGCGATGAAATATAGGCTTTCACTCCGAAAATTCCAAACAACAGACATACCACATAAATAATTGCACCTAAGAATAAACTGTTTCCCGCAACTTTCGCTGCTTTTTTGCTGTTTCCCTGTCCAAGTGTCCGCGCAAGAAGTGCATTCGTCCCCACACCGGTTCCGATTCCTACCGCTACCATGAGCATCTGCACCGGAAATACCAGCGTCAGTGCATTTAATGCGGCTTCGCTTCCCTCCTTCATGTTTCCGACAAAGGCACTGTCCACAATATTGTAGACCGCCTGCAATGCCATAGATAAGATCATCGGTATTCCCATCTGTACCATGAGCTTATTGACCGGCATTTCCTTCATCCTGTTACTTTCTGCCATCTTAACTGAATCCTCCTTTTTCTGCATAAAAAAAGTGCAGACCTATCATAATAAGCTGGACTTACGCTGATAAGCTACACACTTTTTCATGGCATTATAAAAATAAAAAACGAGCAGCAAAACTGGATTTACGCTCGTTTGCTACTCGTTTAAAAATTATTATATTTCTATTTTTCTAAAAAGTCAAATTTTTTAAAGCCAACTATCTGAAGGATTAAACATACAATCGCAAATATCAGCAAAAATATAAAACCATGTGTAGATCCTGCTGCCGTTTTTTGCTCATAGCTGAAAGAATTATTCTGCATCTGTGCTGCTGCCACCAATGCCGCACCACTGAAAGGTCCCATAAGAGCATTTAATCCTGCCCCCGGGAGAAGCATAAATCCTGCAATCATAGATTCGCACAAAAGCGCCACCTGCAAATAGTTTGGTAAAAGAAAACTTGTTCCAAGCATAATTGCATTGATTAAGAAAAAAGCTACCAGATGACATACAAACGGAATGTTCTTAAAAATACTCATATCAATCAATGGATTCTCACATTTTCCGCAATGTTTTACAAATAAAACCAACGCAACAATTCCGATTGCAAATGCTATAATTTCCACGACTGGATTCTTTCCAAAAGCTGCTATATTGGCAAATCCATAGACAAGTCCTAAAAATGTCAGCATAATAAAAATGATTCCCCAGATATCCACCGGTACTTTCTCAGGTTCATGCTTTTCCTCAATCGTACAAATTCCAAGAATAAGTGTAAAAATCAAAACAGGAATCAAAATCACAAAAATATATCTCCAGCCTAACGTCTGATTTACAACACCACCAAATGTCGGTCCTAATGCAGGCGCTGCCGCTGACACCAGTGCTCCATATCCCATATAGGTTCCTACTTTTTCAAACGGAATCTGCTCCAGAATGATACAGAATGCAATCGGCACTCCGACTCCGGTTCCAATTCCCTGAATCAGCCTTGCGAGCAACAGTAATGTAAAATTCGGAGAAAAAATCGCTACCACTGTTCCTATAACAAAACACATCGTTCCAAATACGAATAAATGTTTCAATTTAAACCGTTTCTGCAGGAATGCAGACAATGGAGTAATCATTGCCACAACCAGCAAATTTCCTGTTGTAAGCCACTGAACCATCTCTGTTGATACATCAAATGTACGCATTACTGCTGGAAATGCTATATTTACCGCCGTTTCCGTAATCAAACCACAAAACGATACCAGACAAGCTGCAACTACAGATAATGCAAGCTTTGCCGGTACTTTTACCTTTACTTTTTGTTTCATTTCTGCCTCCTGATTTTTGCTAAAATTGCGCAAAAAAAGAAGATATGCACGTTTGTGTCATATCTTCTTAAATATCGTTTCCTTTTGCGCAAAAGTCATTCTATCAGTTTTTCTTTTTTATTTCAAAAGGCATTTTTCACAATTTTCCTATAGGCATATATTGTAGATTTTTACTATAAACGAAGCGTTTCATAAAACGAATAATCCACAAACCCGCTCATGTTATCCAAGGCTCCCGGTTCCAGTTCTTTTACCATCAGACAATCCGGATGCGGCAGCCTGATATTCGGTCCTGCCTCTATGCCAAATTTATAACTTGGCCAAAATCCACGAGGATTGTAATTTTGCGGATTGCCTTCCACAAGAATTGCTTTAAATCCGAGTTGTTTTGCCACCGCAAATCCATATTCCAACAGTTCCTTTGAAATATGCTGTCTTTGCAACTGCGTTTTTACAGCAACCGGCGTAAGAATCAGCAATTCATTTTCAAACTTTCCCTCGATATGAAAACGTGAAAACATGGCATATCCGATGATCTCATCCTTTTCATTCACCATAACAAGATCAAGCTTTGGTATATAATATTTTTTCGCGCGGATTTCCTCCACCAACTGTCTTACGACTTTTCCCTCCTGTAGACTGTCATAGTCTGAAAAATCTTCCTGCATCAGTTCCAGTGACGGAAGAAAATACTTGTTTTCCATTGATTTAATGATTCGTTCCATTTTATTGCCCTCCATTCTTCTCTGACTCTATCACGGCATCCGTATATTTTCTTTGCATATCGTGGCGCTTTTTTTCAGTTCTTCTAATATCGCAATTGCAATCCCCATACCTTCGGTTGGATCCGTGCCGGAACCTAATTCGTCCATAATTACAAAACTGTCCTTGTTTGCTTCCCTTAACACTTCCAGCACATTCGTTATATGTGCGGAAAATGTAGACAGATTTTCCGACAGATTCTGTCCATCGCCAATATCACACAGATAAGAACTGTTCATACAAATGTCCGCCTTCCTGCATGTAACATGCAGCCCGCACTGCGCCATAATACAATTGAGCATAACCGTCTTAATTGCCACCGTTTTTCCACCGGTATTCGGTCCGGTTATAATGATGCCCCGTATGTTTTCACCAACCTCAAACTGTAACGGCACTGCCACCTTCTGATCCATCAACGGATGCCGCGCCTCCGTCAGTTTGATACGACGTTCGGTATTGATAACAGGTTCCGTTGCTTTCATATCAAGACTTAATTTCCCCTTGGAAAAGATAAAATCCAGTTTTTCAATCATTGTCAGATCTGCTTCTAATACCGGCGCCGATGCAAGAACAAACGCGGATAAAGTGTACAAAATGTTATAGACTTCATTTTCTTCACTTATTTTAAGTAATTGCAGTTCTTCATAGTATTTCGCAACTCCGGATGGTTCTATAAATAATGTGCTGCCGGTCGCAGACCGGTCTATAACACTTCCGGATATCTTAAGCTTATCATCCTTTTTCACCGGAAGGCAGATACGCCCGTTTCGGAAGGTACAGAAATTATCTGTCATACATTCCTTTTTGGAACGTAAAATTTGCTCTGCCTTTTGTTTCATCTGTTCTTCACACTTTATGATCTGTTTTCGTATCTGTTCCAACTCTTTTGATGCATAATCATCCACAACTCCATTTCGTATTTTATTTGCGATTTCCTGTCCCAATTCAGAAATCCCATCCAGATTTTCCTCATAATACGCCAGAGAATTCTGATACATTTTTCCCCTTGCCAGATAATCCTTTAATCGCCGTATCGCAACCAATGCTTTTTCTACCCGCTCTAATTGGTATGGTGTCAGACACTCCCCCTTTTGTGCTACCAGCAAAACCTCTCTTATTTCCGTCATATTTTGTAATGGCGGTGTCCCCAGCTTTTCAATCAATAATCTGGCATCTGTCGTATCTCTTAACTGTTTTTTTAATTCCGTTTCCGAAAAATACAAAGCAGCTTTCTGTATGTTTTCTTTTGCGTAATCTGTAACTGCCAGCTCGGACCATCGTTCTTTTACTTTATCAAATTCAATTTGTCGTTCAATATTCATTTTCTTTTCCTTTCACCTAAGACTACTTCAGTTCCGCCTTAACGCAAAAAGACCATAGATACCTTAAGTGCATTAAGATACTATGGTCCCAGACTCTGTATAATGTTCTTATATACTTCAAAAAAGACAGAAAAATAGCATGACCATACAGCCATGCTAATATTATCCATGAAAATATATACCACAATATTAAGCAATTGTAAGGCGAAACGCTGACAAACTATGTGTCAACCGGGCAGACTCCTAGCGCGAAACTAAAAATCACCCTGCAATATTTATTTTGCAATTTTCTCCATTACAATCACACTTAACATGCAAAATCCTCCTAAAACTTTTTCTCGATTATACATCCCATACCATAATTGGTCAAGGTTTTACTTGTAAAAATACATAGGCTGCTATTTCATACACCCTTACACGCAAAGCCCGATCAGCGCCACAATACCACCAATAATCACAGCCATCGGAAGCATTGACACCAGACCGATAAAGAACCATTTCCAGTGAAATGCGTAATCATGGTAAGCCTCCGTCATATCCTCTGTTCCCGAAATCACCCACCATTTTGAATGACAGAACCAGATGGTGTCGATCACCAGTGCATCAAAAAGTGAAAACGCATTGAAAAATATGTATGACTGCACGAATCCTGCCAGAAAACTGTACTGTCTGTTCACCACGCACGTAATAATAACACTTAAAAGCAGCATCATCAAAAGCCCGAATACTTTATTCTTTTTCGCATGTGCATCCAGCTCCGCCTGTGTTGTAATCCCTTTTTCAATAGCCCGCGCCTTAATTGCAGGCGGATAATTGTAAAGCTGGTATTTTGCTCCCTGGATTCTAAATAACACGAGCATAAACGCTGTATAAAGCAGACTGTACACAATTGCTTCTACTGTAATCCTGATTACCATAGTTACGTCTCTCCTTTCAGGTTAGTTCTTACTAACTGTTATTTTAGCACAATTTTTTCCAACTTGAAAGTCCATTTACTCTTATTCCGACTCCATCTCCCCAGTCGCTGCCTCCATAACCGATTCCACCGACACAACCTCCGGTCCGGCTGCAAATGCTTCCTCTGCATCAGCTGCTTCCATTGGATCCTCACGCTCTTTCTTTTCCTCATCATCCCAAAGCGACTTATACTTTTTGCGTTTTTCCAACCGCGCCATCATTCCGGCATTTTTCGCCATCATGTACAGATCCTTATCAAATTCCATCAGCTTTTTCTCATCCTGTGCTGGCACAATGTCTCCATGCATGATGCGTCTGGCTACCGTCATGATTTTTCCCATTTCCTCACCGTAGTCTTTCGCAGCCTCGTCCTGCTGCTTTGCCGCAACACTGTTAAACTTGCTTTCCCACTGCTCCATAAGCTGATCTACATAATCCTGATATTCATCCTGTTTTTCTGCGACGGCATTATATTGCAAATCCAGAGTGGCTGCCTCATCGGCATACAACGTTTTACCGTCCGGTGTGCTTTCCATCCGTTCCTTTAGCTCATTTCGCTGCTTTGACAGTTTGAATTTCTGCTGATTGTATGATTTCAGAACAGAACTGTAGATTCCTCTTGCCTCTCCTACTTTCATAATGTCTCCTCCGTGAAATATATCCATTGTTTCCCTTATATTTCATATATCGGACCATTCACGAGATTCTTTATTCACATCCTACTCTTCGCGCCATTCTTTTAGTGCAGCAGAGAGCTTTCTGTCAATATCTATTCTGGTTGCTTCACACGCATCAGGGTATTCTTTTGCCGCTCTGAATATAAATCGCAGCACAAATTTAAGTCCTACCGGCAAAGCCATACGAAGCAAAGATTCCGGCAGTACAAAATGCGTTCCATGTTCTTACACAAGCGCTACATATTGACAGGTATGAGGGCGCTCCTTTAACCGCTGGTCCATGCGGCGGATATATTTTCCTGCTTCCCAGAAGGAATCATCATCTGCACCAACAAGAAACAGCCTTCCTTTTATATTCTCTACCTTGATCATTTCCTCTTCAGTATGTTCTCTTGCTTTTTCCGAATCAATGAACAGGCAGGTGCTGCGTTCAATATCACCGGAGCCTTTTGTCTCTTCTTCCACTTTCTTCCAGTACACCGGATGTTCATACACAAACGGCATATAAGCAAGGGGCTTTCCTTTCCAGGAAAGAGTAGAAGCACCTGGAACCGGCCACTCCTTACATCCATCTTTCTCTCCCTGTTCAAATCCCTGCCATACAAAATCACTTGGTGTAAGTCCAAAAGTCAATGTAATATCCGGAAAATACGAAGCCGCAACAAGCGAATCCATACCGGCCGTACTCATTCCCATAATTCCGATTTTCCGGTTACCATTTTTCTTCAGCCATTGAATGGCTGCCTCAATTCTCTCCAACGGATAATTTACATGACTATAATTTTTCTTTCCGGGAGACATGCAAAGCGCATTCACACCATTTTTGTGTAACCATTTTGCACCGCACTTTGCCATATAATCATTCGGATCATCTCCAAATAATCCAATCACTGCACAATCTGAACGATTGGGATTTTCATAATAAGTTCCGTAGAACCCATCTTTTTCGGTTTCAAAAAACAGCTTTTTCATAGTTTTTCCCTCGACTTGATCTCAACGTTTATCGTTCCTGTCAATGTCAAGTTAGCACACGCTAACCGTGCTGTCAACTTTTGTTTTCCTATGAATCTGTATTCTGTATTTTTACACCAGCTTCTTGTTTTTCCATGCTCCATGTTTATACCGCATTAATGCAAAACCAGCCGTAACTGTCCATGTGAGTCCGGTTGTCAGCCAGATTCCCCACATACCGATAAACGGGATTGCCGTAAGGCTGATTGCAAAAGCCACTCTTGCAATAACTTCCACAATTCCATTCATAAGTGCATACATGGAATCTCCCGCGCCGTTTAACATGTAGCGCAAAATCTGTACGCTGCCCAGCCCCATTAAAAACAGACTTGTAATACGGATACCGTTTGCCGCAATGGAAATAATATCGGTATTGGTGACAAAGATTCCCATAATCGGCTTTCCAAACAGCCAGAACACTGCCAGTAAAATAGCCGAAACAATTGCGCTGATTTTCATGGCGGCGGCAACTCCATGTGAAATCCTGTCCGTTTTTCCGGCTCCGATATTCTGTCCGGTATAAGTCACCATTGCAGCACCCAAAGCCGCAAAATAATACTTGATACATAGATCAGCGCATACTGTAAACCGGTTGGAATCCCCACCTGAAATGTTTTGATGATCAGATTCTTATCTATTTTTCTATAATGAAATGCCTGTCGAAACTGCGGCACTTTAATAAACGCATAAATAATACATAAGATTGCTGCGATTGCCTCGGATAAAACGGTTGCCCATGCTGCTCCTGCCACGCCGGTTTTCAATACGACTACAAACAACAGATCCAGCACGATGTTGAGCAGGCTGCAGAACACAAGGAAAATCAGCGGTGTTTTGGAATCTCCGAGCGCTCTCAAAATGGAAAACGGCGTAAAATATGCGGCAACTGCGATCAAACCACCCATAAAAATATACATATACGTCAGTGCGTCCGGCATTAACGATTTCGGTGTATTTAATAATAATAGAACAGGTTTCGTTGTCACAAGTGCTATAATTGTCATTACCAAAGCAATTAATATACAGGTATAGCCGCCATTTGCAATGGATGCCGCCGTCCCCTTTTCATCTTTCGCTCCAAAATACTGGGAAACCACGACTCCCGTTCCGATTGCCGCGCCCATGCACATGGACATAAATGTCATGGAAAGTGCATTGGTTGCACCGATAGCGGAAAAAGCCGTATCACCGACAAATCTGCCGACAATGATTCTGTCCGCTAAAGTATATGCCTGCTGAAACAGGTTGCCGATCAGAATCGGGATGGAAAACTGGAGAAGCAGTTTTATCGGGCTTCCCTTTGTCATATCTACTGTATTCATTTCTTCATCCTTTTACAATACTGTACTGTTTTAGGACTATATATCTAAAAATAATCCTTCTGTGTGTTCATACACAGAAGGTTATTCTTATTCTCCAAGCATTTCTTTACGAAATGTAGAAACATAAGTATCCATCAGCTTTAAGAGCATATCCTGCTGCTCCTCTGACAAAGCTTCCATTGCCTTGCAGTCCGCCTCGTGGATATGAGGTATCAGTGTCTGTGCATACTGCATCCCTTTTTCCGTCAGATGAATCGTCTTAACCCTGCGGTTTTCCGGGAACTCTCTCAGTTCAATGTAGCCGCTTTTAAAAAAACTGGTAATCACATTGTTGACCGTCTGTTTCGGCAACAGTGTCTTTTCACAGATCTGTTTCTGCGTGCAGTTTTCTGTGTAAAGGATTGCATTCAGAATATAAAGGCTGTTGTATGAAATACCGGATTTACGGGCGTAATCTTCGTAAATAACGCTGATACTCTGCCATGCATTGCAAAAAATCCTTGTCTTTGATTCGATATCCATAGCTCCGCCCTCCTTAGTCTTATTTTAGGACTATTGTATCTCTTACAAATTCTTTTGTCAATATCTTTAAATACGGTTTTTTCACTCTCAATGACTTTCTTCAAAAATTGGATATTTTGTCTTATCGGAATCGGTTATTTTACGAATGACCTTACAGGGATTACCGGCCGCGATCACACCATCCGGAATATTTTTATTCACAACACTTCCGGCACCAATGATGGTATTATTTCCGATCGTCACGCCCGGCAGCCGGATGACAGAAATCCAGTTAAAACCTGATTTGTCCGCATAATTCACCCCGTCAACATCGTCCTGCCACCAGAACCCTTCAAGTGGTGGAACAACATATTCAAAAAATCCTTTTATTTTATATTCCGTCTTATAACTCATTTTCAAAGTATATGCCACAGCATACAGGACGCTGATTGCCTGTTGATATGTACCACCTTCCTCATTTGGATCACCTTTCCCTCTGACTGCAATATAATTCATTGGTGGGACATCCACAATTTCCGGTTTGCACTTTGGCATATAATACTCTTTATACTCTTTTTTGTAATCAAATGCCATTCACATTTCCTCCTTAGTAATTCGTTGCCTGATCATACTTTTTTGCGATTTGCAAAATACTTTGCCGCAATTCTTCTCTAACTGCTTCTGGTTGCAGTAATTCAACTTTGTCCCGAAAAGTTAAAAGCCATGTTATCAAATTTTCCCGATTCGTATAGTCTGCCTGAAAAAGAAGTGTTCCATCTTTTTGCACTCTAAAACAATCCGGTCCAAATTCTTCTACCAGTCTCCATTTACAATCTGCATCAAACAAGGCTTTTACTTTGATTCCACCAGAAAATATTCTTTCATCTCTCAGATCTGGTAAAGGTACTTTTCTATTTGAAAAATTTTTTTCTGACAGATGTACTTTGTCCATACGGTTTAATTTGAAAAGCCGAAAATCCTCCCTGTCTTTACACCATCCCCATACATACCAGCTCGACCAGCGAAAGATCAGATAATACGGCTCAATTATGCGCTGTGATTCTCCACCTGGAGCATAATAAAAAAACGCCAGCTCTCTATGCTGCTCAATTGCCATTCTTATCATTTCAATTTTTGGTACAAGGGAATCTTTATACCATGAAGACAGATCAATCAACACGGACTGATTTCCTACCAAAAAATCAGAAGATCCTATGGACAGTTTTTCCATTAACTGTCCGTATCTGTTTGTGCCATTTACACTATCCAAACTCCGAAGCCCTGCAAGGATATCCTGCATTTCACCATGCGTCAATAGTGTTTTATCAATTTTATAACCATCTATAATTGAAATTCCACCGTTACTTCCCTGTCTTGTTACAATCGGTATCCCTGCCTTACATAAGTCTTCAATATCTCTGTTTATGGTTCGTCTGGACACCTCAAACATTTCTGCCAGATACGGATCTGTAACGGATTCTTTCTGTAACAGTATGGATAAAATTCCTAATTGCCTGTCTATCTTCATAATTGTTCCTTTTTGTAATTCATATTATCATGGAAAACACGACACCTGTATGTCATGTTTCTATTATCCTATAAAAAATCCCTTAATTATCAATCATAAAACAAAATTCCTCTGTATTAACTTCTTACTTGCAGTAATACAGAGGAACTTAACTATACCTGTTGCTATTCTATTTTGTTTAAACTCATCCATTATTTTATCCGAAAGATGCTTTTGAACGTTTATTTCAATCGCTCATCCACATATATCTCAACCAATTTTATAAATTCATTTGCTATTGAAATAAGATTATCTGCTTCTGATTTACTCGCTATATAAAAATCATCATAATCACTTGCATGACGTATTTCTTCTGCCTTACTGATTTTTCTTCCAATTTCCCTTGGAAATATTTCCGTTTTGACATATTGCTTGTTAAAATTCGCAATTGCGTCCTTATAACGCTTATACCCGTTTCCATCTAATGCATGAATTGCGTTAATTGCATGGAAAATAGCATAATATGCTCTATTATTTGCCCCTCTATATTCGTCAGCATCCAATAATATCTGTCCTGCTTTTAAATCTTCTTTTGCTGTGGTTATTCGATAACGGGCAAGATCTTCTCTAGTACCTTTATTTTCATTAAGCTGCCCCATACAATACCACTCCCTCCTTATTAATATTTGCATAAAAAGGATAATTTGTCACCCATTTTTCGAAATGTGATTCACTCTTGGCAATTGGTTTTATATCTAAATCATGATCCATATTAAAATCAAATGTCATATACGATAATTGATCTCCATATTGTTTTAATTCCATATCTGTCATATCCAGTAATATCATAATATCTACATCTGAATCTGATCGAAAGTCTCCTCTTGCATAGGAACCATAAAGTATCACTTTCCGCAAATGTAATCCATATATTTTCTTTATCTCTATCACATACTGTTGTATCAGATTCTGCATTACCTGTGGCATAGCCATACCTCCTTCCACCATCTTCTCTTACTTTTATTCTATCGATTTTTTATCATTTTACAAGGATATTTTAGGTTTTCCATGTTTTACTTAAATGCTCTGACATTTCCGGGATTGTACTTTCATGCAAATGCAAATCTAATTCCAGCAGGTCTCTTAATTCACTTTCATAAACTTATCTAACCAATATAGTTTCTCCTTAAAATAGAATTTCTGTCTGTGCAATCTTATCCTTTTCTGTAATCGGCCGGATCACTTTGCATGGTACCCCGGCCGCAATTACGCCTGACGGAATATCATGTGTTACCACGCTTCCAGCACCGATGACAGAACCCGCGCCAATGTTCACCGGAGAAGTATCCAGAATTACACAATTATAATTGATAACAACCAGACCATGCATATGTATATTAAATCCATAATCACAATGAAAATCCGGTTCAATCCCTGTCATTGGCGAACAGGTTCCTAACAGTTCCTGCAATATAGCTCTGCGTCTGTCCTGCTCATCTGGCGCCGTACGGTTGTATTCCCAACAAAGCTTCTTTGCATGATCCGATTATCTGCATGGGTATCCACTCTGATATTCTGAGAAATATTTTTACAGTAATCCGCCACACATTGAAACAGACCATGCTCCTGACCATCCCCGGCAAGTCTGTGAATCGTAAGATACGGTTCATCATTCAGCCAGTTGCCGTCTTCAATATGTTCATATGTAGGGTCTGCACCTTCAAACAGTGCACATACCCCATTTGTGTAGGATTTCCGGATTGTATCATATAGTCCTGCGCATATTTGTAGATTTTCATAATCTGCTCAAAATCTTTTGAATTGGCATCTCTTATTTTCATCATGTCTTTCCTCTATTTCATTTTATTCTCCAGTTTAAATATCGCTCGTAACGATTTTTATAAAAATGGCACCATGTAAACTGGTATGCAAAAAATATCCTGCTCCTTACTCATATCTTTCGTATAAACTAAATATCTCTTTAATATTCTTCCCAAATACTTTTCTGTAAACACATCAAGTGATCTATGTGTTTTATATCCTGACGATTTAACCTCTATTGGAACTATTTTATTCTTTCTTGCCAAAATAAAATCTATTTCATAATTATGTTTGGAATTTTTATTCATAATTGTGTGATAGAATAATTCATTTCCATTTGAGGCCAGACATTGAGCTACAATATTTTCATATAAATATCCTAAATTCACACTTAATTTATCATTTAACAGCTTCTGATAAATCTCATTTTCTGTGAAATCTTTGTCCTTAAACATTAATGTTACAAACAGACCCGTATCACTTAAGAATAGTTTAAATTTTGATAAATCCCTTGTATTGGACATACCGGCATCTGGATCATTTGTATTATATGCAACCATTACGGTCTTTGAATCTTTTAGTTCTGCAATCAGTTCTAATATTTTGTCTTGTTTCTCGCCATTTAACACACTACTCGTCTGATATCTGGCTGCGTTTTTATTTAACTGGGCTGGAATCGCATCAAATAGCATTGCTAAACGTCCTGTCGGATCAATTTTTGCAAAATCACTTTCATACAAATTCAGGATATCTCTTTTTATCTCATCTACTTTTCTAAAATTGTTCGTTTCAATATAAGTTGACACCGCCTGTGGCATTCCACCAACCAGCATATATAGACGAAATTGCCTTAATTGCTTACGATTAATTGCATCTCCTAATCCCTGATTCATATCAAAACATTTTTTTAATAGTGAAAATGTTGCTGTATCTCCAATTGCCCATAAAAATTCCTCATAATCCATTGGATACATACTGATTTTTCTTTCCTCACTGGGAATTAAAATATCCTTCACATTTTTCTTGATTGAAATAAGTGATCCTGTTTCAATATAATCATATCGATGATCTGCAACCAAGGCTTTAATTGCCTGACGTGCTGCCGGACAAAGTTGAACTTCATCAAATATGATTACTGAATTCCTTTCTTGCAAATCTACTTTATATTGCAATTGCAACTGCAGAAATAAAAAATTCAAATCTGAAACATCTTCAAAAAGTTTTTTGGTTTCTTTTGATGCTCTTGAAAAATCAATCAATATATAACTTTCATATTCATTTTTTGCAAATTCTTCAACTACAGTTGATTTACCGATTCGTCTTGCACCTTCAATTAAAAGAGCGGTCTTCCCATTTGAATCTTTTTTCCATTCTTGCATTTTACTATATATTTTACGTTTAAACATTGCACTTTCTCTTTTCCGCATTTTTTATTTTTCAATTTTAGCACATTTCCGCATTTTTTTATATAGTATTTTGTAGTATTTCCGCATTTTTTACATTCATTATCTTTTCCATCATTTCCACAAACAATTCCGGTTTAAGTAAAACCAGTCCTGCATGTCCCAATTCGGGTAATACTTCAAACTTTGTCTGAGGGAATTTACGTTTCATATAGGCTATATCCTGTTTTCGCTCTCTTTCCTCCCCTTTGGCATACCAGTAGTGAATCAGTGTATCTACTTGCGGGACCGGTTTAGGGACTTCATAATTATTGCAGGAATCAAAAGTTCTCCATAATGTTTTCCTGCTGCAATGTCTCAGAACATCTGCCACATACTGCAAATCTTCTTTGGAATAGTCATCTGTTGCAAATGCTTTTTCCAGTAACCCTACACCGCCTGTCCTTCCAAGCATCATCATCAGATAATCCTTCAGTGCTATAAAGCGTGTTACAATCCATGGTAACTGATAAGGTGTAATTCCACCATCCATGATACAATGCTCTATCTTAATCATTTGTCCCATGGTTACCATCAATGCAATAGAGCCTCCCATGGAACAACCATATACTGCATATAATTTAGTATAACCTTCTGCCTTAAGCCAGCTGTTCAATTCTAACGCAATCTGTTCCACACTGGTAAAATCGCTGTCATTCTCAAAATCATAACCGGGCAGTGCCGGAACCAACAGGTGATAATTTTTCTGTAGCAGAGGAATCACATATTCAAAGTAATCCCATTTGACAACAGAAGGATGAATCAACAAGATTGTTTTCTCATTTTCTTTTCCGAATTCATGGATATTCACTGTTCTATACCTCCTTCGAATTAAAATACAATTTTATTTGTGCTGCCATATCATCTCATAATCTTTTTCCCCGGTAGCTTCATCCAAACCTTCGCCCCGGATTTCAAAGTCTTCTCTCTGATAAAAATTTATTGCGCGTATGTTCTTTGGGTACACGTTTAAATGTAATTTCATTCGTTTCTCTTTTGCAAAATCCAGTAAAAGTTTTCCTATCCCCCGTGACTGCATTTCATCCGAAACAAAAATTCCTTCTATATATTCATCGTTTAAACCTACAAACCCTTGTATTTTATTGTCATTTTCATACACATAGACTTCTGCCTGTGGCAGCATTTCCTTCACTGCATCATAATTATTTTTCCAGTATTGAAAAGTAATAAACTCATGAGCTTTAAGGTTTGTATCCAACCACAGATCTGTAACTCTGTTGATATCTGCTTTTTTTAATTTTCTGATCATATTAATTATTTTCTACGAACCTGCCCAAAGATTCCTTTAAACTCAACAGCCGTAAAGTATTTAAGTTTGTATGTCCTTTTTTTCTGATCCATCGCTTTGACAATAGCTTCCATTTCACTTTTTACGCTTTCTTCATCATTATACCAACCAAGAATGATTGTATGTGCTCCCCAAAAGCCAACCCTCATTAACCAGTTTATGTACAATCTTTTGTTCCGGCTTTACAAATTCATCTCAAACATTTTGTACTCTATCCACCCGGTATCTTCATAAAACATATCTTTCGCTTCGACAAAATGAAATCCACAATGCGTATAAAGGTGCTCTGCTGCTTTGTGAAATTTCATATTTTTCCTTACCTTTTGATTTTTCCTTCCACATATTCCCCTCCTGCTCTTCACGATAACTCAAGCAGCATCCCATATCCATATTTATCATTTGGCAGTTTTTGAAATCCAAATTTCTCATAAAATGTTTCTTTTCCGGGATTGGCATATAAACTACATGCCAGTTTTACATTACTGACAGAAAAATCTTTCAAATCTGCAACTACCTGATCTAACAATTTTCTTCCCAATCCTCTGCTGTAATCGTATCTTTGAATTCAATCCCATCTTTCATTTTAATCCCCTCGAATCAAAATCTGTCTTACTTAATGTTTCGGTCTGTTCTTTGCTGTCCAGTTTTTTGGATTCGTGTCATCCGGCGCCAGTCCGGCAAGAATTGCTTCATAATGTGCGACCTTATCATCCATATATTTCGCAGTAGCTTTGGCTTCCTTCACCCGCTTATATGCCTCATCCCGTTGCTTTTGTATGATGACGTAGCGTGCCCGCAGGTTTTCCTCCGATTCTTCCAGCCGGCACAAGCGGCAATACTCCTGAATATCCTCTATCGACGCACCGCATCCTTTTAAGCATTTGATTCCCTGCATCCAATTCACAGACTCTTCATTGAATACGCGGTGATTTCCGTCCTCAATCCGTCCTCTGATCGAAGCAATGATCTGTCCTTCATCATTCATTACTTTCAAAAAGGTGTATGTTTTATACTCTGCTTCCAAAATTTTCATCTATTGGCTTTCTGACTATGAAATGTAATCCTTTTTCTGAAATGACACCTGCTTTCCATAAAATAGGACTATTTGTTTTACTTTATGTAATTTAGTACCACTTTTTGAGGATTTTTCGAACCTTTATTTTGGAAAAGTAGTACTACTTTAAACATTCTTCTTTCTTTGGTGCCACTTTTCACATTGTTTTCTTCAATAATGCCTAAAAAAGTAGGGCCATATTTCATTTTTTCAAACTTTGGTACTACAAATCGAATTTTTCATAGGAATGCAAGAAAGAAACTCTCTTCTTTAAGATAAATTTGCTTTTAGCAAATAGACTGATGATTGTAATGCATCCTTGACGCATTGCCCCTACATGTCAAGTTTTCTATGATAACTTGACACTATCGAAACTTAATTCAAAAATACAAGACCAACTACCTCATTTTCCGCAGAAGAATACTCCTTATACTGCCCATTTGTATATTCAGAAACAGCTTTCTTCCAAAATTTCTGCGCGGGATAATTATTATCCCACTGCGTTACTTCTCATTCCTCCACCAATTCTAAATTTTGTTTTTCTATAAATCCATTCCATATTGAATCAAATATTCCAACAATTCATTTGCTCCGACGTTATCCCATATTTCACAATAGGAAATGCCGAGCTTTCCGAACCTTTGAGCAGACAGCGAAGCAGCATCCCATAAAATAATTTACTTTCCGATTCTTCCAG